>JAJPJZ010000167.1 GCA_021323935.1 Terriglobia bacterium
AGTATGATCGCCTTTCCATCGGCTATCCCGGGCCGGTGGTGCACAATCGCCCGCTGGCCGAACCCGCCAACCTGGGCAAAGGCTGGGTCGGTTTCAATTTTCATTCAGCGTTCAGGCGGCCGCTCAAGCTGGTAAATGACGCCGCCATGCAGGCGCTCGGCAGCTACGCAGGCGGCCGTATGCTGTTTCTCGGCCTCGGCACCGGCCTGGGCTCGGCCATGATCGTCGATGGCGTGCTCGAGCCCATGGAACTCGCGCATCTGCCGTATCGCCACGGCAAAACCTACGAAGACTACCTTGGCCTGCGCGGCCTCACCCGTCTGGGAAAAAAGAAATGGCGCAAGCACGTGTTCGAAGTCGCGTCGTGCCTGAAGGCTGCGCTGCAGGCCGACTACGTCGTGCTCGGCGGCGGCAATTCCAAGTTGCTGAAGCAGCTTCCCGCAGGCATGCGCCTGGGTGACAACGCTAAAGCCTTCCTGGGCGGGCGCAGGTTGTGGCTGCCGCCCACCATGCGTTCCCAATCGCGCCGGCGAATGGCTTGAAAGGCTGCGCGTAAAACGCGAAACTAACATCATGCTGCTGCAGGGAATTTTTCCGCCGATTACCACGCCTTTCTATCCTGACGGCGCGGTTTACTACAAGAAGCTGGAACACAACGTCGCGCAGATGTCGAAAACGCCCGTGGCCGGCATTGTTGCACTTGGCTCAACCGGCGAGGCCGTAATGCTGAGCGACCACGAAACCCGCGAAGTCCTGCGCGTGGTGCGCGCCGCCGCCGAGCCTGAGAAAGTTCTGATTGCCGGTACCGGGCGCGAGTCGGCGAGCGAAACCGTTGCGCTCTGCGAATACGCCGCTGAGCTCGGCTATGACGTTGCCATGGTCCGCACGCCGCATTACTTCAAGAAGCTGATGACCGATGCGGTCATTCTGAATTTCTTCCGCGTGGTTGCCGATCGTTCGCCGCTGCCCGTCATCCTCTACAACATCCCCTCCTTCACCGGCTATGATGTGCCGGCCGCCCTGGTGTGCGAACTCGCCGGCCATCCCAACATCATCGGCATCAAGGAATCCGGCGGGAACCTCGAGAAGGTTGGGCGCATGGTCGAGGGAACACGGCAGGTGAGGCGCACCGCCGAAGTCACGGAGATCTTCAATGCCGTCACCGGCCGCATGAAAGCCGCATCCACCGCCGGCGTCGCCCTGGGCGGCGAAATGATTGAAGCCGCGGCCCTGATTAGTGCTTCGCAATCGGCTTCCACGGCAACGCTGGCAGCTCCGCCAAAATTCAAGACCCGCAGCAGGGAAGTGGGCTTCCAGGTCATGGTCGGCTCCGCCGACACCTTGCTCAACGCACTGCAGCTTGGAGCGGCCGGCGCCATTCTCGCCTTTGCCGATTGTGCGCCTACCGCGTGCTACGAAATCTACACCGCATGGAAGGAAGGCGACGAAGCGCTGGCCCGCGAGAAGCAGCAGCGCATCGTGCCGGCGGTCCGCCGCGTCCTGGGCGAGTTTGGCGTCGCCGGAATCAAGTACGCAATGGACCTCAACGGCTACTATGGCGGCGCGCCGCGGCTGCCGCTGCTGCCGCTTACTGCCGATCAGAAGCGCGAAGTGGAGCAGCTCATGTCCGACATCAAAAACTGACGCGGCCAGGCGTATTTGTATGGCCCTGCCGCCGCATGTGGCTCACCAGCCTCTCAACCCGCGCATCGAACTGCTTGTGCATAAAATTTCAGCCATCATTCACGCCAACAACGACGAATTGCGCCTCGGCCGCGCGCTTGAGACGCTGCGCCCCTGCGACGAAGTCATCGTCATCGATCACGGCTCTACCGATCGCACCCGCGCCATCGCGCAGCAGTACGGCGCCGCCGTCCGCACCGGCGTGCTCGGCGTCAAGCCCGGCGCTTACGTCGCAGAATTAAAAAACGACTGGGTTTTGTGCCTGCTGCCTTCCGAATCGCTCTCCGAAGCCCTCGAGGCCAGCTTGTTCGAATGGAAGCAGAACGAAGACGCCGGCACTGACCACCAGGTCGGCTACCGCATTGCCGTTCGCGAGGAAACCGAGTCCGGCTGGAAGACGCTGCCCGCCGCCTTGCGCCTGGTTGACCGCACCCGCATGAATTGGTCTGACGAATTGCCGCCCATCCACGGCGAAGGCCCGACCCTGGCGGGCGAAATCCTGCGATTTTTACAGCCCTGAATCGCCGCTCTTGAAACGGAAGTGCAATTACCATCGTCACGCCAGTGTCCTCGGCAGTCATGCCGGGCCGCGTCTAAGCTCTTAAAATCTAGGCAGCACACTCGAACCTGTGACTGACGACCTCATTATCGGCGGGCTCTTTGGCCTCTTCGGGCTGGCATTCGGCAGCTTCCTGAACGTGTGCATTCACCGTCTGCCCCGTCGCATCATGCTGCTCGATGAGCGCGACCGCCTGCGCATGCAGGACCTTGGCGGCAGCAACGCCGGCAGGATTGAAGCCATCAACGCGCAACTGCGTGCGCTGTTGATTTCGCGCACGCGCTCTCGCTGCCCGCACTGCAGCCAGGCAATCGCCCCGTATGACAATGTGCCGCTGCTGAGCTGGATCATTCTGCGCGGCCGCTGCCGCAACTGCCGCGCCCCCATTTCGCCGCGCTACATCGTGGTTGAAGCGCTGACGGCGGCGCTGTTCGTCGCCTGCTACGCGGCTTTCGATGATCTCTGGATGGCGGCGCGCTTCAGCGCATTCTGCTTTTTTCTGGTCGGCCTCATCTTTACTGACGCTGAATGGAAGCTGCTGCCCGACGCGCTCACCCTGCCCGGCCTTGTGTTCGGCCTGCTCAGCAGCCTCGCCGTTCCGCTGCAGGATATCGGAATGCGCGCGCTGGTCTTCGCCAGCCGCCCCGCTGCCGGCGACCACTGGCGCTTGCTGTCGCTGGCTCAGTCAGCCGGCGGCGCCCTCGCCGGCGCTGCCTTTATCTATGGCGCTGGCGTGCTCTACATGCGCATGCGTCCTGACCTGCGCCAGCACGGCCAGGCCCCCATGGGTCTCGGCGATGTGAAGCTGATGGCGATGATCGGCGCATTCCTGGGCGTGACACTCACGGCGGCCACCATGTTCGCAGCCTCCCTTGCCGGAGCCATGTTCGGCATCCTGGTGATCGTTCGCGTGTGGCTGAAGCGAGCGCGCCGCCGGCGCCTCCATTCCACCCGCCCTGGCCGCGCCTGGAACTCGGCCATGATCGCTTTCCGCCACTTTGAGGTTCCGTTCGGCGTGTTCCTGGGAGTGGCTGCAATTTTAGCTTCGTTCTATGGAGAAGCCGCAATCCGCTGGTACGCGGGCTTCTTCAGCTAGGGAGATTTATGAAACGCTCATTCGGAATTCTGTTCGCGGCGGTCGCTCTTACATGCGTGGCAAGGGCACAGAGCGCCGCGCAGCAGGGCGATCAAAGCTCGGTCGCCGACCTGGCGCGCCAGACCCAGCGCCACAACG
>JAJPJZ010000021.1 GCA_021323935.1 Terriglobia bacterium
CGGCGCAGCAATCCGTCCGTGCGCCGCTCGCGTCGCTCCAGCTATCGCCGCAATCCCAGCCTGGTCGGTTATTCCATGACCGATGTAGCCAAGCTCGGAGTCGGCGCCGTGGCCGGAGGCGTGGGCACCCGCGCCATCCCCAACATGGTGCTGGGCGCAAAGAACGTTGGCCTGATCGGCTACGGCTCCAACCTGCTCACCGCAGGCGTGCTGGCGTGGCTGGCTGCCAAGTTCGATCGCACTGCCGCTACCGGCGTATTGGCCGGCGGGGTCGCTACCACCTTCCAGCGCGTGTGGGATGAGAAAGTCAGCGCCCTGGCCGCGGCCGCGCCGCTGTCCGGGCTTGGCGACCTCAGCTACTCGCGCCGCGGCATTGGTGATTTCATCGACACCCCGTTTGTGCTGCCCAGCGTATCGGTGCAGCAGAACGGCAACTACATCACCAAGCTGCCGGCCGGCATGTTGCCCGCCGCGCCCGCGAAAGCGGCCGCACCTGCCGGTGGTGGCCTGGGCCGCCCGGTGGCGCGCTTCGGGCGCCGCTGGGGAGCCGCTCTTTAACCCGCTGCCCCGCTGCGGCGGGGCAGCCAGCACGCCGAGGCTTCTAGGACGCCACGGCCAACCCCACCTCGGAGGGAGGTGACAGACAATGAAAACTCTTTCTTCAGTTCGTTCCGGCGCGGCCGCGCTCGCACGCGATTTCGCGCGTTCGGCCTCGCCTGAGCAGATGAAGCGGTTTCTCAACGCCTACCGGGAACTGGATGCGCGCGATTTCGGTCCGCACATCCGGCGCAGCTCCAACCCGGTAATCGAAGGCAAAGCCGATGTGATCACGCAGCCGATCTACGATTCATTCTCGATCGCTGCCAACACCGCCGTGACCAAGCAGACCCTGTTCCAGGTTCCCATTGGCCAGGCGGCGAAGACCATCGCCAACACCAACATGACGCAGGCCGGGATCCTTCCCAACCCGCAGAAATTGACGGTGTATGCGGTGCGCCTGTACTTCAGCAACCTCACCACGCCCACCGACATGGTGAACTTCCTGCTGAACTGCAGCTTCACCTGGCAGATCGGCACCAAGGCGTATCTCACCGTGCCCTGCCTGTTCCTGACGGCAGGCTTCGGCGCGTACTTGAGCACGGTCGCTGAAATCGGGACTGCCGCCGCCGGCGATGTGTCAGCATTCACCGCCTCCAACGGCGTCCCCGACCAGCGCTCGATCTTCGAGTTGAGCCGCCCCATCACCATCGAACAGGGCGAATCCTTCCAGGTCATCATCAACCCGGAAACGGCCTTCAGCACCCAGGCCGCTACCACTCGCCCGGTCGGCGTAGGCACCACCGTGTACGTGGTCCTCGACGGCGAACTGGAGCGTGGCGTCCAGTAAGACGGCGCTTCGCTCTGATTAACCGGACGCTCATCCCTCCCTTTTCCGGGGACAAGCGGAAAAACCAAGATTTTGTCTGCCTGCGATGGCGCGGGCAACGAGGGAGAACTTATGACGTGCCCAGCATGTCAAGGCGCCGGAGCCGTGGCCACACCCGGCGGTGGCGCCGCGCAGTGCCCGGTGTGCAGCGGCACCGGCGATTACTCCGGCCCTGGCCGGTTCAAAGTCTATGAGCTGACCGTGCCGCAGATGGCGGGCAACGCCGCCGCCCCTACCCAGGCGCTCAACATTACCGACGCGCCTTTCAAGTGGATGCTGGCCATGGCCACCTCCACCGGCGTGTTCACCGCGCAGATTAAAGACGGCGCCACCCAGCGCCCCTTCTTCAATCAGCAGGTGCACCGCGACACTTTCTGGGGCAACGCCAGCAACGGCCCGTTCCCCATCCTGGTGCCCTACGTCTTCCCGCAGATGGGTTCGATCCTGGTGGATTGCACCGACATCTCCGGCGCCGCCAACAACGTGCGCCTGGCCTTCATCGGCGTCGAGCTTGACGGACTGGCCAACGCCAGCCGCGGCCGCTAAAGAGGGAACGCACGTGAAGCAGGGGCTCACAATCTGGCTGCTGCTGGTCGCTTGCGCTGCGGCGCAAACCGCCAGCTACGGGCACCACGGCATGGCGCTGCTGCCCAGCGCCGCGCACACGCCCGGCGCCGTGCGCACCACCGACGCCAAAGCGGTGTGCTCGCTGCCCAGCACCAAAGACGTGCGCCACGTCACCCCCGCGCAGAAGCGCCAGGTCTATGCGCTTTACGGCGTCAGCCCCAGGCCGGGCGTGTGCTGCGAAGTCGATCACCTGATTTCGCTCGAGCTCGGCGGGTCGAACGATACCGCGAACCTGTGGCCCGAGCCCTACAGCCCGCGCCCCGGCGCGCATGAAAAAGACGTGCTTGAAAACTGGCTGCACCGCCAGGTCTGCTCCGGCCGCATGCCGCTTGCGCAGGCGCAGCAGCAAATTGCCGGCGACTGGTACGCCGCCTATCTCCAGATGAAAGGAACGCAATGAAAAAGATCACCAAGGCACTCATGGCAGCCGGCGCGCTCGGCCTCGCCATCCTGCAGGCGCCCGGAGTTTCTGACGCCATCAGCGCGCTGATTGCCGCGCACCCCAAGTCGGCGCTTTCAGCCGCAATCGCGCTGCTGCTCGGCGCCCTGAAGCACAACCCTAACGCCGCGCAGTCGGCGTAAGGCAGAAGGTTTTTACGCAGCGAGGAACAGCAATGGCGCCCAACGGCGTAGCAGTTGAAAAGGCCTTGCTTCACCTGTGGATTGGCCCGCGCCACTCCATCATCACGCTGCCTGAATTGGAGGAGCGCGTGCGCATGGTTGCCGCCGAATTCGGCGAGCACGCCGTGGCCGTGGCCGAAATGGCGCTCAGCGAGCTGAAGGCTGCCGACCTCGGCACCCGCCCCGTCGAGCTGACCGCCGACCACATCCGCGCCATCCTCGCACCCGTGTTTATCGCTGTCCAACAGGCAGCGCGCAACAGCAGTTAACAACAGGAGGGAAACCACAATGTCAACCGTTCACCAAGGATTCGAGCGCGAAAAGCCGGC
>JAJPJZ010000248.1 GCA_021323935.1 Terriglobia bacterium
AAACCGAAGCCAACGAGTTCCACGAAATCTACAAGCTTGACGTAGTGGTGATTCCGACCAATCGCACGCTGTTGCGGGTTGAGAACCCTGACGTGGTGTACAAGACCGTCAAGGAAAAATACAGCGCCGTGGCCGATGAGATTGCCAAGCTCAGCGAAAAAGGGCAGCCGGTGCTGGTCGGAACCACGTCAGTAGAAAAATCCGAGATCTTATCTTCGCAGCTCCAGAAGCGCCGCATCAAGCACGTAGTGCTGAACGCCAAGTACCACGAGCGCGAAGCTGAAATCGTGGCGCAGGCTGGGCGCAAAGGCGCGGTCACGATTGCCACCAACATGGCGGGGCGCGGCACTGACATTCTGCTGGGCGGGAATGCCGAATTCATGGCCAAGCAGGAGCTGTTCAAGAAAGGCGTAATGCGCCCGGTGCAGCCTGCCGCCGGCCCCATTACGGCCAAGGCGTCAAGCGAAGAAACCATGCTGACGTACTATCAGGGCGCGGAATACGAAGTTCCGTCGGCGCAGTGGAACGAGGCATTTGCCCGCTACAACACTGCCTGCATCGCCGAGCACGATGAAGTTGTTGCTGCCGGCGGCCTGCACATCTGCGGCACCGAGCGCCATGAATCGCGCCGCATTGATAATCAGCTTCGTGGGCGCGCCGGCCGCCAGGGCGATCCCGGCTCTTCGCGCTTCTATCTTTCGCTTGAAGACGACCTGCTGCGCATCTTCCTGCCTAAGGGCTGGATGGGCAAAATTTTTGACCGGCTGGGCATGGAAGAGGGCGTCCCCATCGAGTCGAAGATGCTCTCAAACCGCATTGAAAAGGCGCAGGAAGCGGTTGAGGCGCAGAACTTCCAATCGCGCAAGCACCTGCTCGAATACGACGACGTAATGAACAAGCAGCGCGAGGCCGTGTACGGCACGCGCCGCCGCCTGCTCGAAGGCATCGATCAAAAAGACCTGATTCTCGAAGACTACGTCGCCGGCATCCTGAGCGACCTGCTGAACACCTACGCACCGTCCAATGTTCATCCCGGGCAATGGGACATCAGCGGGCTGAAAAACCAGGTGTTCACGCAGTTTGGCGTCGATTTCCTTTCTGAAGGCGTCGATCCCACGCAAATGGGCCGCGCGGAGCTGGGCGATGCCATCTTTGAGCGGCTCAAGGCGCGCTATGACGCCAAGGAGACGCTGATTGGACCTGACGCCATGCGCTACCACGAGCGCATGATCATGCTGAGCGTGCTCGATTCGCAATGGAAAGACCACCTGCTCTCCATGGACCACCTGAAGGAGGGCATCGGGCTGCGCGGCTACGGCCAGCACGATCCGCTGGTGGAGTACAAGCGCGAATCGTTCGAGATGTTTGAAGCGATGATGCAGCGCTTCCAGGAAGAGACCGTCCGCTTCCTGTACCTGATGCAGGTGATGGAGACGTCGCGGCAGCAGCCAGCGCAGGAGCCTCCCGCGGAAGGCCCGGGCGTTCGCGTGCCGGTCGGTCGCAACGGCGGCGACGGCAACGGCTCGCGCGCGCCGCGCCACGTTTCGACCTCAATGGATGACTTCGAGCGCGAGTTCCAGCGCAAAAAGCAGCGCGAGCTTGAAATTGCCCGCTTCGCCGGCTCAGGCGACGCGGCGCCGGTGCAGACCGTCCGCCGCGCCAGCGACAAAATCGGCCGCAACGATCCCTGCCCCTGCGGCTCCGGCAAAAAGTACAAGAAGTGCTGCGGCTCCGGCGCCTGACTTCGGTCGCTATCTTCCATACAGAAACTGCAAAGCTGCCGGGAAGCGCTGCGCCCAAGCAGCCTCGTTGTGCGCCACGCCGGATTGATGAACAACGTCAAGCCGGCTGCCGGTCACGCCGTTGTGCCGCAGTATGCCCTCGAGCTTATCGACGTCGCCCGCCGGCTCGTTCACCGTTCCCACGCCCAGGTAAATTCGTTCCGGCCAGCGACGGCACCGCGCCGCAACGCGCAACAGAAAATCATGGTGCGCGTATAGCGACGGGCTTTCAAGCAGCAATCTTCCAAAGCGTCCGCGCTCTTTCATTACGGTGTAGAGTGCGATTCCGGCGCCATAGGATGAGCCGCCCAGGCCGGTGTCTGCCGGGTCAGGATCAACCCGGAAATGCGCGTTGATGAAGGGCATGACTTCGTGAACCAGGAAGTCGGGATAGTACTTTCCGTACACCCGATCCACGCGGGGCTGCAGAGTCTCATCCGAATAAGGGAGGTATTCGCGTGCCCGGCCTTGCCGGCCGGCATTATCAATTCCAACGATGATCAGCGGCCTGATGACGCCACGCGCAACCAGGTCGCCTGCGGTTTCATCTACGCGCCACTCCTGCGCCGAGAACATTGACGTGCACACGTCAAACAGGTTCTGCCCGTCGTTCAGGTATAGAACAGGGTAGCGGTCGGCGCGATGGTCAGGACTGTCGTATTGAGGCGGAAGCCACACGCGCAGCATGCGCGTGTTCTTGAAGATCCTGCTGGTAAACGGCAGGATGCGCAAATCACCGGCCACGGAACACTGCGGGGCAGCGGCGGCGGCCGTGGAAGATGCAACGGGCCGGCCGTAACAGGCCAGCCCGAAAATCACCGCGCCCACAAGCAACCGCTTCACATCATGTCCGAATAGCCACGGTCATGCATGCGAATCAGCTCATCGACGCTGGCGCCTTTGTAGCGGGCAACAAAGTTTGCGCTGACGCCGTGGTCGCGCAGGCGAATGTAGTCATCCACGTCTGACGTGGTAAGCCCCGCGCTGCGCATGTCGCGAACAAAGTTCGCGCTCACGCCATGATCGCGCAGCTTGATCAAGTCCTCAGGCGTGGCCTGCAGTCCGGCGCTGCGCACATCAGCGATATAGCTCGGGCTCACGCCGTGGTCGTGCAGCCGGCCCAGGTCATTCAGCGTGAGGCCCTGGATTCCGAGCGCCTTCATCTCAGCGATGTAGGCAGGGCTGATGCCGCGGTCGCGCGCATGAATCAGCTCGGGAAGTTGGTGCGAGCTGTAGCCCGCCTTCGCCATGGCCGCCATGAAGTCGGGGCTGACGCCATGATCGCGCGCGCTGACCAGCTCGTCCATGCTGAGGTTGCCGAAACCCGCCTGCTTCATGCCCTGCAGGTAATCGGCCGACACGCCGTGATCCCGCGCGCGCACGATGTCGTTCATCGACATTTGCGCAAACCCTGCTTCCTTCAGCTCGCGCAGGTACTCGGCGCTCACTCCATGATCGCGGGCGCGAATCACGTCACTAATCGGCATGTTGCTGAACCCGGCTTCTTTCAAGCCGCGCAGGTATTCGCTGCTCACGCCGTGGTCGCGGGCGCGCAGCACGTCTTCGGCGGAAAGGCCGGTGAAGCCGGAATCGCGCAGGCCGGCAATATAGTCAGGCGTAACGCCGTGGTCGCGCATGCGGCGTAATGAATCCACGCTATTGAACTGGTAGCCCGCCGCCTTCATCTGCTGCACATAGTCGAGGGTCACGCCGTGGTCTGACAGGCGGGCCAGGTCGCTGGCCGTAAAGTGCTCGTACTTGTCAGCCAGCAGCTCATCCACAAATGCCATCGAGACGTTCGACATGGCCATGCGGAATTGCTCCCAATCGGTGGGCTGGCCGATGCCCTTGGAAGCGAGCTGCTGCGCGAAGGCCTGGTTCGGCTGGAAGGTGAAATGGCCCGAAGCTTCGCCGTTCGAGGCGTAACCTTCGCAGGCGAAATTGCCGGCGTCGCGCTTGATCGTGAACTTCACGTTGCCCGGCTGGTTGAGCTGCTCAGGCGTGAGCCCCTGGATATCGCTCGCCGCAACGTCGCGGCTCCAGCTCATGCTGCTGTTGCCGTTCCAATCCTCGTAGTGATACCGCATCTGCAAGCGGATTCTGCCGGCATCGCCGGAACGCTCAATCAGCCACTGGCCGTTGTAAGGCCCGGCAGGAGTCCAGCTTTGCGCAGCGACGGCGCCGGAGACCAGCAGGAGAGCACTCAAACCAACCAGGACGCGGAAACGGGAAGTCATGGGCACACCTCGCGAAGATAGCTGGCGTTGCAAAATAGACGCACCGAACGTGGCAACGTAAGCAATTACGTGTTTGCAAGTGAACAGCCACCGCAAACTGCTGATTCCGAAGGGCCAGCAGGATTTCAGGCTGGCCGCTCCCGCACTTCGGTGTCCGTTGGCGAACACCGCCGGGCCAGCTCACACCGGCGGCAACTCACATCGACATCTTCAACTCAGGCCACAGTTCGCTGACCGGCATCTTCAGCCCGCGCGGGCGGGAACGGCGGAAAGGCACGGCGCTCATAGGCTGCGTGTCCGCATGCCGCAGCTTCAGGGTTCCGGCTCACCCCCGACCTCAGCAAAGGTCATGTTCTGCGCGTCGCTGCCCGTGCGGCGCTTCCATGCCACGAACAGCTCAGCGTATGAACCGGTGATGTATTGGTCTTCGCTCACGCCGATGCGGGCAGCGATTTCGTCGATCCAGCGAGGCGCGCCTTCCAGTTCGGCGAAATTGCCGACAGGCGTTTCGTCAATGACCAGATCGCCGCAGTCGTCGGTCCACTCGCTGCGAAATTTTTCGTAGGTGAAGACCGGCTGAAATCCGAGCGCGCGCAGGATTTTGTCCAGGGCGGCGCCGTCCTCTACTGCCGTCTCGGTTTCTTCGCGCGATTTGTGCCGGTCGCCCGGCTGAGTGCGGCCCGATTTGTGCGTCAGCACCCAGCGCTCGCCATACTTGCGCAGCCGCAGCAGTTGACTGCGCTTCGAGAGCTGCAGGCCGGCAAGATCGTAGAGCGTGTTCAGCTCGTGGGTGCGCACCGTCTGCTCGCGGAAGCCGGCAGCGCGGAGTGATGCTTCGAGCTGCTCCACGTCATCGACCCGAAATTTGATTTCAGTTTCCATCAGCCTCGATCACAAACCGCAAGAAGCACAAAGCCATTGCATTCTGCCAGGCAGGCGATTAGAAGCTTAATTGCTTATGAGCCGAAAATATATCAACCTGCCGAGCCACGATCCCAAACTGCCGTTCAGCGATGCTGTGCTGCTCGATGGAACTCTTTACCTTTCAGGCCGCATCGGCATTGATCCGAAAACCGGCCAGGCGCCCAACGACATCGACCTGGAAATCAAGTACCTGCTCGATGGGGTCAAAGCCGTGTTGGCCGCCGCCGGCATGACCATGGACGACCTGTTTTCAGTCCAGATCTTTTGCCCGAACCTTTCGCTCTTCGACCACTTCAATGCGACCTATCGCACGTACTTTACGCGCGAGCTGCCGGCGCGAGCCTTCCTGGGCTCCGGACCGTTGCTGCGCGGCGGGCACTTTGAACTGATGGCACAGGCGAGAAAAGATTAGGAATGTGACGCGCCGCGGCGCATGTTGCTGCCCTACGAAGTGCGCGCTACCACGAAATCAGGCATCCACAGCAGCGCGCGCTTGATCTCTGAATCGGGAAAGACGCAGATGGCTGTGCGCGCCTGGTTGGCGTAGCGCACAGCTTCGTCGTAAGCCGCTTCGATCGCGCCGTAGCGCTCCAGGATTTCGGCGATGGCGCGATGCGAGACACGATGGAAGCTGCGATCGCGGAGCACCGCTTCAATCTGCTGGGCCTCTGCCGGCGTGCAGCGGTCCAGCGCGTGAATTGCCGCCATGGTCAGCTTGCCTTCACGCAGGTCGCTGGCCACCGGCTTTCCCAGGATCTCTTCTGACGCGGTGAGGTCAAGCACGTCATCGATGATCTGGAACGCCATTCCGACGGTGCGGCCGAACTCGCCCAGGCGCTGCTCCTGCTCATCGGTCGCGCCGCCCAGGATCGCGCCCAGCCGCATGCACACCGAAAACAGGAAAGCGGTTTTGCGATGGATCAGGTCGAAATACTGCTCCATGGTCACGCGCCGCCCGAGCGTCTCCATCTGGATGAGCTCGCCTTCCACCATTTGCTGCGTGAGCTCGATGAGCAGGTCAAGGATGCGAAAGTTCCGCTCCTGCACGGCGATCTTAAACGCCTGCATGTAGAGCCAGTCGCCGGCCAGCACGCACTTTGAGTTTCCCCATTGCGTGTTGGCGGAAGGCCGGCCGCGGCGGACTTCGGCTTCATCAATGATGTCGTCGTGGACGAGCGTCGCGGTGTGAATAATCTCAACTACGGCGCCGAGGCGGATGGCAGCGCTGCCCGCATAGCCGAACAGCCGCGCCGCCAGCAGCAGCAACGCCGGCCGAATGCGCTTCCCGCCGCCGGCGCGCAGGTATTCGCCGATTTCGGTAATGGCCGGAACGGCTGAAACCGAGTCAGCGCGAAACTCGCGCTCAATGGCGCTCAAGTCGTCGTGCAACAGATCGAAAATCTCGCGGGCCTGGGCGGTTGCCTGCATTAGTTTGAGCGGTAGTTCGTGAACTGCATGTCGATACCAAAATCCCGTTGCCGCAACATGGTGATCACATCCTGCAGCGTATCGCGATCTTTGCCGCTGACGCGCACCAGGTCGCCCTGGATCGACGCCTGCACCTTCTTCTTGCTGTTCTTGATTTCCTTTACGATCTCGCGCGCCTTTTCCGTCGGAATGCCTTGCTGCATCGTGATTTTCTGGCGGACCGTGCTGTTGGCTGCCGGCTCGATGGGGCCGTAGGTCAGCGCCTTCAAGGGCACGCCCCGCTTGACCAGCTTCGCCTGCAGAATGTCATTGACCGCCTTGATCTTGTAATCGTCAGCCGAAGTCAGCGTGATGGCCTCTTTATGGTCGAATTCGATGTTGCTCCGGGAATCTTTCAGATCGAACCGCGTATGGATTTCCTTCAGCGCCTGGTTGATGGCGTTGGAAACCTCCTGCAGATCGACCTTGCTGACGATATCGAACGTGTTCTCAGCCATAAACGCCAAGTGTAAACGAAAAGCCTGCCATTCGGGTCTTTCAATCGGGTTACAATCCGGCAAGCCAGGAGGCTTTATGCTACGTCGTTCGAGCGCTCTCGCGGCCTTGGCCGCGCTGCTCATTGCGCTGCCCGCGCTGCCGCAAACCACAGTTCCGGACCACGAACGCATGGAGGCGGCGATGCGTTTGGCGACCACGCTTAACCCTCAGGAGAGCTACCGCGAGCGCCTGAGCACGCTGTATGCCAGCATGACTCCCATGTTCGCCCAGGCCGCGGAGCAGGGCACGCTGCCTCCTGATTTCGGCGAGCGCATGGCCAGGGTGATGGACGAAGTCATGCCGTATGACACCTTCATCCGGATCTTTGCCGCGCAGTACGCCCAGCGGTTCACCGTCGAAGAAATCAACGAAATCCTGCGCTTCTATGCCAGCCCTACCGGGGCCAAGATGCTGAACGTCTCCACCGATATTGGCGTGGAGTTCATGAAGCGGGTCTCGACCGAGATCATGCCCAAGATGCACGACGCCATGCGGCGGCAGGGCCTGGTTAAGTAGCGGCGCGCCCGAACAGGCGGTAAAAGTTGGCCGTAGTCGCCGCTGCCAGCTCTTCGGGCGCAATGCCGCGAAGCTGCGCCACGTAACGCGCGGTTTCAAGTACGAACGCCGGCTCATTGCGCTGGCCGCGATGCGGAACCGGGGCCAGGTACGGCGAATCGGTTTCAACCAGCATGCGCTCGAGCGGCACGAGCGCCGCCGCCGTGCGAATGTTCTGGGCCTTGGGAAACGTGACGTTGCCGGCAAACGAAATAAAAAAGCCGAAGGCGAGCGCCGCCTCGGCATGCTGCCTTTCGCCGGCGAAGCAATGCAGCACCCCGCCAAGCCCGGTCGCAGCGAAACGCCGTTCGATCAGCGCAAGGCAATCGTCCCAGGCGTCCGTGGGGTCGGCGTCAGACGGGCGGCAGTGAATGATGATCGGCAGCCCGGCTTCCGCGGCCAGCTCCATTTGGGTAATGAAGACTTCGCGCTGAACTTCGCGCGGCGAATGATCATAAAAATAATCGAGGCCAATTTCGCCCCAGGCGACGATGCCGGGCTCCTGCGCGAGCTGCCGCATGCGCCCGTAATGTTCCGGCCGCGCCAATCGCGCCTCATGGGGATGAATGCCGATGCTGGCAAAAATGAGGGGAGTTGAATCCCCGGCAGGGAACTGCTGAATCAGCTTCAGCGCGCAGTCAACTTCGTCAGGGCCGTTGCCGTTGCCGATGGAGAGCAGCGCATCGATGCCGGCAGCGCGCGCCCGTTCGAGCACCGCGCGCTGGTCGCCCGCAAACTTCGGCCCTTCCAGGTGGCAATGAGAATCGATGAGCATTCAGCAAGCAGGGTATTGGATGATGAAAAATTCGCCGCAACGACGAACCCGGATTTCTCACCCAAGCGAATTTATTTGAGCTTGGCCCCGACGGGCACGTCTTCCAGGAACCCGGCCAGCACCGGCGTGCCTTCCTCGCCGACGGAGGCGGCCAGCAGCATGCCGTTTGATTCGAGCCCGCGCAGCTTGCGCGGCTGCAGGTTGGCCACAATCACGATCTTGCGCCCCACCAGCGCTTCCGGCTCGTAAGCCTTGGCGATGCCGGCGACGATCTGGCGAACTTCGGTGCCAAGGTCGACTTCGAGGCGCAGCAGTTTGTCAGCGCCTTTGACGCGTTCCGCAACTTTCACCTGCGCAACCCGCAACTCGACCTTCAAGAAATCCTCGATCGTGATCTTCGCTCCCGCGGCTGCGGCCGGCGCCGCAACGCCTGCGGGCGCGGGCGCGGCGTCACTTGGCCCAACCGCAGATTGCGCCGCAGGCTGGCCTGCCTGCGCGTGGGTTCCGGCCGGGGCCGACGATTGCTGCTCGGTCTTTTCGCCCGACATGGCTTTGCTCTCCTTTGCTGCTGCCGGCGCGGACTGCCCGCCGGCCTTGGCGTGATATTCAGCTTCTTTCTGCTGCATCACCGCAATGGCGGCCTTGTCGGCGCGCGGAAACACGCCTTCAACCTGGCCCAGGCCCGTGCCCGGCTGAAGCTCGCCCCACGTAAGCCGGTCAATGCGCGCCTGGCGCACGTCACCGGCGCCAAGCTGGTTCCATACCCGTGCCGTGGCTTCTGGAACTACGGGATGCGCGAGCGCACAGGTGATGCGCAGCGCTTCAGCGGCAGTGTAGAGAACGGCTGCAAGGCGACCGCGGCTCGCGGCATCGTCCTTAGCGCCGAGCGTCCAGGGCTCGGTTTCTACGAGGTACTTGTTGACTGAACGCACCAGCGCCCAAACCACCTCAAGCGCGCGAGAAATCTGGTTGCTCGCAAACAGCTCGTCGAATTCAGCAATGGTGCGGGCGGCAAGCTGCTCAATTTGCGCTTCTGCGGCGCCCGGCGTGCCTCGCATCGAGATTTTGCCCTCGAAGTACCGGCCCATCATGGTCAAGGTGCGGCTGGCAAGGTTGCCGAGATCATTGGCCAGGTCGGCGTTGTAGCGCTGCACCAGGGCATCGAAGCTGAAGCTGCCATCGTGGCCGAACACGACTTCGCGCAGCAAAAAGTAGCGCAGCGCGTCATTGCCCAGCACGTCTAACACGGTGTGCGGGCGCACGATGTTGCCGCGCGATTTCGACATTTTGCTTTCTTCAAACAGCAGCCATCCGTGCACCGTGACGGTCCGAGGCAGCGGCAGTTCCGCGCCCATCAAAAACGCCGGCCAATAGACGCAGTGGAAGCGCACAATTTCTTTGCTCATGACGTGAGCGTTGGCCGGCCAGTAATGGTTCAGCCTGGCCTGATCGGCGGGATTGCCGGCGCCGTAGCCGAGCGCCGTGATGTAGTTGCACAACGCGTCGAGCCACACATAAATGGTCTGGCCGGGATCGTCGGGGACCGGAATGCCCCACTTCAGCGTGGCTCGGCTGATGGAAAGATCGCGAAGGCCGCTGCGAATGAATGTCAACACTTCGTTGCGGCGCGTCTCAGGCCAGATGGCTTCCGGATGATCGCGGTAGTGATCGAGCAGGCGCTGTTGAAATGCTGAGAGCCTGAAGAAGTAATTCTCTTCGCGGATGGTCTCGGTCGGCCGCCCGCACTCAGGGCAGGGCGCGCCCGGCGTATCGACGTCAACATACAAGTTGTCGAAGACGCAGTACTGGCCGCTGTAAGCCGACTTGTAGATGTGGCCATTCTGCTGCAGGCGGTGAAAAAACTCCTGCACGCCACGCTTGTGGCGCTCTTCCGTGGTGCGGATGAAGTCATCGTTGGTGATGCCCATGCGCTGCCACAGCGCGCGATATTCGGCCGCGATGCCGTCAACCCATTCTTGCGGCGGAACCCCTGCGGCCGCCGCAGAGCGCTCTACGTTCACGCCGTGCTCGTCGGTGCCGGTCAGGAAATACGTATCGACGCCGTGCATGCGGTGCCATCGCGCAATCGCATCGCACACGATCGTCGTGTACGCATGGCCCAGGTGCGGGCGCGCGTTGACGTAGTAGATAGGCGTCGTGATGTAAAACTTTTCAGGAAGAGGCATGCGGCAGCGTGACTATGAGACCAAACCTCCATCATAAGAACGGCGGAATGGTGCGTCAAACTCGCCGCCAATGCGCCTTTGCTAAAATCGACGCTTAGTCGGGTGCGCCCATGAGTGATGCTCACAGCTCGCGCGAGATGATTCGGCATACGCTGGCGACGCTCGCCTATCGCGCAGCTAAAGCCTTGCGCGGAGCGCCCGAGAGCTTCGCCGGCTTCAGGGCCAGTGAGAATTCGCGCTCGCCGCTTGAGATCGTGGCGCACATGGCCGACTTGTTTGACTGGGCGCTTTCCATCGCCAACGCGGCTGAACGGTGGTCAAATGCGAAGCCGCTTCCGTGGGCCCGCGAAGTTCAGCGCTTTTTCACGTCGCTTGAAGCATTTGACGCTCGCCTTGCCTCTGATCGCCCGGTGCACGGCAGGCTCGAGCAGCTCTTCCAGGGCCCCATTGCCGATGCGCTGACGCACACCGGCCAACTGACGATGCTGCGGCGGCTGGCGGGCGCTCCTATTCGCGGCGAAAACTACTTTGTTGCCGACATTGCGGCGGGGCGGGTCAGCATGGCGCAGGCAGCGGCCCACCGGGAATTTGACTAGACCGCCTCGATCCTGATTCTTTCCGGACACCCTTGTATCGCGACCTCCAATTGCGGCTCATTGAACATCTGCGCGCCGCGCTGCGCCAGTCTTATGGCATTGAAGACGCCAACATCGTGGTGGAACAACCGCCCAACGCTGACCTGGGCGAATATGCGCTGACGCTGTCATTCGAGCTCGCCCGCCGGCTCCGTAAAGCTCCGCGAAAAATCGCGGAAGAGATCGTCGCCGCGCTTGGCCGAATAGAAGGGTTTGACCGCTTTGAAGTTGCCGGGGCCGGCTACATCAATGCCCGCGTCGATCGCGCTGCAGCGGCCCGTGGGCTGCTCACGCAGGCTGATCGGCCGCAGCCGCCCACATCGCATCCCGCTGAAATTCTGGTCGAGCACACCAGCATCAATCCCAACAAGGCGGCGCACATCGGCCACCTGCGCAACGCCATTCTGGGCGACACGTTTGTTCGCCTGCTGCGCGCCGGCGGCCACAGCGTTGATGTGCAGAACTACATCGACAACACCGGCGTCCAGGTCGCCGATATCGTCGTCGCCTTCGTTTACTTGGAGCGCCGATCGAAAGCTGAGGTCTTGCAGGCTGCGCAATCGGATCCTCGCTTCGATTACACCTGCTGGGACGCATACGCGCGAGTCTCGCAGTGGTATGAGCAATCGAAGCAGAACACGGCCCGGCGCGGCGAAGTGTTGCACGCACTCGAAGAAGGGAACAATGACCTGGCCGAAATTGCCGCGGCGGTTTCGACTGCGATTGTGCGCTTCCATTTGCGCACCATGCAGCGGCTTGGCGTGGAATATGACTTTTTGCCGCGCGAGAGCGAAATCATCCACTTGCGCTTTTGGGACCTCGCCTTCGAGCAACTGAAAGAAAAAGGCGTCATCTACAAGGAAACGCGCGGAGCCAAAGCCGGTTGCTGGGTGGCGCGCCGGCCGAAGGCGCAGGCGGAAGGCGCGGCTGTGGCGCTTGACGAAGGCCAGAGCCTCTCTGAAGAAGACTCAAAAGTCATCGTGCGCTCCAACGGAACGGTGGTGTACGAAGGCAAAGACATCGCCTATCACCTCTGGAAGTTCGGGTTGCTGGGGCGCGATTTTGGCTATCGCCGGTTCTACCAATACCCGGATGGCCGCACCTGCTGGGTTTCGGCGGAGAGCAGCGATGCCGATCATCCCAGCTTTGGCGGCGCCCGGCAGATTTATAACGTCATCGATGCACGGCAGGCCGAAGCACAAAACACCGTCATCCAGGCGCTCCGCGGTCTCGGTCACGTTGACGCCGCGAAGCACTACCGCCACTTTTCCTACGAAATGGTCGCGCTCACTCCGCGCTGCGCTGCGGAATTGGGCTACCCCATCTCCGCGGAAGATATGCAGCGTGCCTACATCGAGGTCTCGGGCCGCAAAGGTTTCGGCGTAAAAGCTGACGACCTGATCGATCGCATGATCGCTTCGGCGCAGCAGGAAGTCGATACCCGGCACCCCGAACTGGCCGACGCCGAACGGCGCACGATCGCGTCGCAGATTGCCGTGGGCGCGTTGCGATACTTCATGTTGAAGTTCACGCGCACCTCCGTCATCGCCTTCGATTTCAAGGAGGCGCTGAATTTTGAAGGCGAAACCGGGCCCTACGCTCAATACGCGGTAGTGCGCGCCAGCAATATCTTTCGCAAGGCCGGCATTTCGCCTGACGCGGCATTCTCCGAAGCTGCGGATTTCGCGCGTTTTTTTGCCGCTGAAGACGGCACGGCTATCTGGGAGTTGTGGCTGGCTGCTTCCAAGACGTCTTACGTCATCGAGCAGTGCATCGCCACCGAAGAGCCTGCCTACCTGGCAAAGCACGTGTTCCAGTTGGCGCAGTTGTTCAACAACTTTTACCACCGCCATCACATTTTGAATGAGCCTGACCCAGGCCGAAAGCAGTTCCTGCTGGCAACGGCGGCGGTGGCTCGGCGTGAGCTCATTCGCACCCTCGACGTGCTTGGCATCGGCGCGCCGCCGGTCATGTGAGGGCAACTCTCTATAATTGAGGCTTGAGGTGAAGCGTGGGTGCACACATGCATCAACCCGGAATTCCTGCTCCGCAGCCGCTGCCCGGCGTGGAAGCGATCGTTGCGATCGGTTCCGGCAAAGGCGGAGTGGGCAAGACGACGATTGCGGTTAACCTGGCGCTGGCGCTCTCGAAGCTCGGCAAGCGCATTGGCCTGCTCGATGGCGACGTGTACGGGCCCAACGTGCCGCTGATGCTGAATGCGCGCGAGACCCCCAAGGTCACGGGGCCGCAGAACAGCATCATTCCGCTCGAAATCCACGGCGTGAAGATGATTTCCGTGGGCCTGATCAACCCCGGCGACAAGCCTTTGGTGTGGCGCGGTCCCATGTTGCACTCTGTAATCCGGCAGTTTCTGCAGCAGGTGGATTGGGGCCGGCTCGACGCGCTGATTGTCGACCTCCCGCCGGGCACCGGCGACGTTGCGCTTTCGCTCATTCAGACCGTGCCGCTCACCGGCGCGATTGTCGTATCAACGCCGTCTGACGTCTCGCTGCAGGATGCGCGCAAGGCCATCGAAATGTTTCGCCAGGTCAAGGTGGAACTGCTGGGCATGGTCGAGAACATGAGCTACTTCGTGTGCCCGCATTGCCACCATGAAATTGACGTGTTTTCCAAGGGCGGCGCCGAGCGCACCGCAAAACAATTTGAGATCCCGTTCCTCGGCAGCATCGCACTCGATCCTGACGTTCGCCGCGGCGGGGATACTGGCAAACCGGTGGCGCTGGAAGGCGAGGATTCTCCGCATGCGAAAGCGTTCTATGACTTCGCCCGGCTGGTTGCGAACCGACTCGAGCAGATCAAGGCATCGCCTCCTGAAAGTGTTGTGCACATTCAATAGCAATGGACTTCGATCAATTGGAAACGTTTTTGGAAGTGGCGCGCTCGCTCAGCTTTTCACGCGCCGCTGAAAAGCGTTTCCGCACTCAGCCGGCAATTTCGTCGCAGATTCGCGCGCTTGAAGAAGAAGTCGGCGCCAAGCTGTTCGACCGCTCAGGCGGCAAGGTGGCGCTCACGGCTGCAGGCAAGACGTTCCAGAAGTATGCCGAAGAAGCGCTGCTCTCCAAGCGCAACGTGATCACCGCAATGGCCGAGCTGGAGCGCGTACCGCGCGGCGAACTGGTTGTAGCCGGCAACGAAGGCACCTCGCTCCACATTCTTCCCGAAGTGTTTGCCGAATTTAAGCGGCAGTATCCCAGCGTCTCAGTCAGCATCATGCGCTCGGAGCACGCAAAAATCGTAGAGTACGTACTCGATAATACCGTCGATTTCGGCGTCGTCACGCTGCCGGTGAACGATAACCGAATGCAGTTTGTCGTAATTCATCGCGATGACCTGGTGCTCATCGCCGCGCCGTCGCATCCCGCTGCGCGCCTTCAGGATCCCCGCCTGGCCGACCTGGCGCAGTATCCGCTGGTGATGCCCAAGGTAGGCCGCACGCGCGACGCTCTGGAGAGCGCGTTTTACGCGCAAAGCTTAAAGATGAACATCACGATGGAGCTTGATTCCAGCGAGCTGCTGAAGCGTTTTGTGGCTGCGGGGGTCGGAATTGGATTTATTGCCCGCTCGAACGTGGTGGAAGATGTGCGCTCCGGCGTCCTCGCCGCTGCGCCGGTCGCCGACCTTTCGCTGCGGCGCGACCTGGCGCTGGTCTTCCGCAAAGACAAAGCCCTGAGCCGCGCGGCGCTGGCGTTCATCGATATTGCGGTCAAGATCAAGAACCCGCAGCCGCTCGCCGCAGAAGCCAAGCGCTGACCCGTCACACCTTCAGCACGACTTTGCCGAACTGTTCCTTGTTTTCCAAATGCCGGTGCGCCCTGGCTGCGTCCTTCAGCGGGAACGTGGTATCGATTACGGGTTTCAAGCGGCCGGCAAAAATCTGCTTCAAAACCTGGTGCAAGTCGCCCATGGTGCCCATGTACGAGCCCAGGAATGAAAGCTGGCGCGCAAACAGGAATCGAATATCGAAGCTGGCTTCAAAGCCGCTGGTTGCGCCGCAGGTCACCAGCGCGCCGCCCGGCTTCAGTGACTTCATGCTTTCCGCCCACGTCGCCGAGCCTACGTGCTCAAACACAATGTCGCACATGGCTTTGGCAGTGATGCGCTTTACCTCGTCGCCAATCTTCTGCTGGTAGTGGTTGATGGTGAAATCGCCGCCGAGTTCGCGCGAGCGCTCCAGCTTGCGCTCGTTGCCGGCGGTCGCGATCACTGTGCAGCCGAACAGCTTGGCAATCTGAATGGCCGCCGAGCCCACGCCTGAGCCACCTGCCAGCACCAGCACGGTTTGCCCCGGTTTGATGCCGCAGCGCGCCACCAGCATGTGCCACGCGGTCAGGAACACAAGCGGAACGGCCGCCGCTTCCTCGAACGACATGCTGTTGGGAATGGGAATGACGTTAACTTCCGGCACCGCAATCAACTCGGCATTGCCGCCGTCCACGCCGTTGCCCAGGACCGTGAACGCCCGGCAAAGGTTCTGCTGGCCGGCCGCGCATTGCTCGCAATGGTTGCAGAACACCATGGGCGCAAGCAGCACGCGCTGGCCCGCCCGAACGCCCAGCACGTATTCGCCCACCGCAGCCAGTTCACCGGCGATGTCGCTGCCGTTGATGTGCGGCAGCTTCACGCCCGGCAGCCCTTTGCGCACCCACAGGTCAAGGTGGTTGAGCGCGCACGCCTTGATACGAACCAGGACGTGGTCCTTGCGCAACTCAGGGTCAGGCGCGTCCTCGTATTTCAGGACTTCAGGCCCGCCAAACTGGTGGAATCGAACGGCTTTCATTGCGGCTCCCGGCGCGTGGTTTCGACCCGTAATACTAGCGTATCGCGTGCTTTCGCAGGGCGCGGCTCAGATATGCGGAAGGTATTTGACTCTCCCGTCTGCGCAGCCAATAATCGTGGCAGTGGACCTTTACGAAGAAATCGTGCGCCTGCGGCGCGAAGGGCGCAAAGCGGCGTTGGCTACCATCGTCAGCGTGCGCGGCTCCATCCCGTCATTCGCCACCGCCAAGATGCTGGTGCGCGATGATGGCTCCATTGCCGGCACCATCGGAGGCGGTTGCGTCGAAGCCGAGGTCTGGCAGGCGGCGCGCGAGGTCATTGAGCAGGAGCGGCCCCGTACCCTCACGTTCAACCTGAACCAGAACCCAAAGTACGATACTGGCCTGGTTTGCGGCGGCACACTTGAAGTGTTTGTTGAACCTGTGCTGCCGCCCGGCGTGCTCTATGTTTTTGGCGCCGGGCACGTGGCGCGCAGCCTCTACGAAGTGGCGCATACCGCCGGCTTCGAAGTTGTCGTGGTTGACGATCGCGAGTCATACGCCAATCGCGAGCGCTTTCCACTGGCCAAAGAAATCTACGCTGAAGAATTTGAGTCGGCCATGGCCCGGCTCGATCCCAACGAAAACTCCTATCTCGTCATCGTCACACGCGGCCATCGCGACGATATGCGCGTGCTGCGCTGGGCCGTCAATACGCGGGCGCGCTACGTAGGCATGATCGGCTCGCGCCGCAAAGTCATCGCCGTTTATCGCGAGCTCGAGAACGAGGGCACCGGGCGCGAAAAACTCGAGCGCGTGCATGCCCCGGTTGGCTTGGATATCGGCGCCATCACGCCTGAAGAAATTGCCATCGCCATCGCCGCCGAACTCATTGCCATTCGCCGCCACGCCGAAGGCAACGTGGCGCACAAGCGCTGGCTGCAGGGCGAAACCGCAGCGCCGCTCGCGTCCCGCGAATAGCCCGCGCTTTGGTGAGCCGCGCTTAAACGCGCAAAATCAGCACTTCAGTCGATTTAATCAGGGCCGCCGCCGTCTGCCCCGGCTTGAGCTGCATCTCGCGCGCCGAGCGCGACGTAATGATGGAAGTAATCTGCTGCTCGCCGATCGAGAGCGTTACCTCGGCCATCAGCCCGCTGATCCTGACTTCCTCAATCCTGCCCACCAACTGATTGCGCCCACTGACGCGGCGAATCACCTCGCGGCGCTCGCTCTTATTTTCGCCGCGGGTGCGAAACAGCAGGCGATCCACTTCCCGCTGCGGAATGCGATGGTGCCCACCCGGCGTCTTCACGCTGCGAATCTTGCGGTGGTAAATCCATTGCTTGATCGTGGGGAAGCTGATGCGTAACTGCAGCGCCGCTTCCCGTGGGGTAAGCATGCTGCTTTTGGCCTGAGACAAATGAGTTCGCGCCATGCCGGCAGCAGCATATCACGCGAACCGTATACAATCGTATATAAGTACAAGTCGTATCCGTCGCGATAGTACAATGCTGCGCATGTCCAAGGCCCTGGCTGGCTGTTTCATCATGCTTAGCCTGTTTCCTGGCAGTTTCCTCAACGCCCAGGTGTCTTCCGCGCTCTCGGGGGTTGTGCTCGATACGACCGGCGCCGTCATCCCGGGCGCCGAGGTCACGGCCACCAACACGGAAACCAATGCCGCAGTCACGGTTACAACGAACTTCGAGGGCCGCTTTCGTTTTGTCTCGCTTGCTGTAGGCGACTACAGCCTGCGCATCAGCAAATCGGGGTTTCGCGAGGCGGTGTTGCCGAATGTCCGCCTGGTCGTTGGGCAGGAGGCCACCACGGCGATCACTTTGCAAGTGGGCGAGATTCGCCAGGATCTGACCGAGATTGTCGATCCCGTCCGGCTCATCTCTCTCACCCAGGACATCTCCGGCCTGGTGGATGAGCGCGCAGTGAAAGACCTGCCGCTTAACGGCCGCAGCTACGACCTGCTGCTGCCCCTGAACCCCGGCGTGGTGAACTTCACCTCGGAAAAGACCGGCGGTGTCGGCGTTTCCAATTCCACCAGCGGCAACAACTTTGCCGTCTCCGGCAATCGCCCGCAGCAAAACCTGTTCCTGCTGAACGGCGTTGAGTTTACCGGCGCCGCTGAAAACAACATGCAGCCCGGGGGCGCGAGCCAGCAGTTGCTGGGAGTTGAAGCCGTCCGCGAATTCAATGTGCTGCGCGATTCCTACGGTGCGCAATTTGGGAAGCATCCGGGCGCGCAGGTGCTGATTGCCACCCAATCGGGCACCAACCGCCTGCATGGCTCGCTCTATGAGTTCCTGCGAAACAGCGCGCTCGATGCACCCAACTACCTCGATCCAGGCTCAGCCCCGCCCTTCGAGCGCAACCAGTTTGGCGCGGCTGCCGGCGGCCCGCTGCGCCAGGACAGCACCTTCCTGTTTGTCAACTACGAAGGCTTGCGCCAGCGCTTAAACCAAACCGCGGCAACCTTCGTGCCCGACCAGGCTTCGCGCGCAGCCGCCGCAGCCGCGTTGCAGCCTTTGCTGAACTTGTGGCCCACGCCGCCGGCCGGCGCACCCGATTTCAACGGCATCGCTGAAGTTTTCAGCAGCCCGCGCCAAACCATCCGCGAAGATTTTGCCACTGCGCGCCTCGACCGCCACTTCGGCAGTCAAGACACGCTTTCCGCCATCTACACGTTCGACGATGGTCACGACGTCACAGCCACCGTCTCTGACCCGTTCAGCACCGATATCCTCACGCTGCGCGAGCAGGTGTTGAGCCTTGAAGACGCGCATTCGATTTCTCCTGCTGTGCTCAACACCGCGCGCGTCGGCTACTCGCGCGCCGGCTATTTTTTTACCGGCGAGCCCACGCCGGGAACGCCCGCCGCGTCGGTTCCGGGATTCCTGCTGAGCAAGCCGGTGGGCGCCGTGGTGGTGGGCGGCAGCGCTGCATCCAATCCGCAGGCGCAGCTTGGCCTTGCCGGCAGCAATAACGGCAGCAATCTCAGGATTGCGCGCAATCTCTACACCGTGGAAGATTTCGTCACCGCCCTGCATGGCCGGCACATGTTTACCTTTGGCGCATGGCTGCAGCCGTTCCAGTCGAATGAGCTGATCGCGCTCAGCCAGTTGGGCCAGGCAACATTCACCAGCCTGCAAACTTTCCTTCAAGGCACTGCGGCGTCGTTTCTCTTCGATCCTGCGCCCACTCCCATGAACTGGCGATCGCTGTTCGCCGCCGCGTACGCGCAGGATGAAATTCACCTCACGTCGAATTTCGAGCTGTTGCTCGGCTTCCGCGCCGAATCAAGCAGCGGATGGAACGAAGCTCACGATCATGCAGCCAATTACACGTTCACG
>JAJPJZ010000399.1 GCA_021323935.1 Terriglobia bacterium
CAGATCCAGCTTGGAGTGCGGCTGAAGTTCTAAGCCGCGCGCCACGGAGAAACGAAGAACTACCGGCGGTCCCGAGTGGGCCGCCGGTTTTTTGTGTTCAAGTCGGCGCGGCAGCTACGCAAACGCGGTTCGCGGTGGGTTGAGCTCCGGAAGCTCAGTTTTCATCGTCGTCACCAGCGGCAATTACGGTGTGGCGCGGCTTGGGCATGGGCTTTGTACCCTTGGCGGCGCGCCACAAGATGCGATTCAGCGCGTGGGCATCGGCGGCATCGGCGTGGGAGAAATCCATGTGCGCGGAGGCCCGTGCGCCGGGGGCGCTGGTTTCATTCATCTGGTAGATCAGGCCGTTGTCTCGATTTGCGTAATCGGCCTTGAAGGCAGGCTGATTGCCGCCCCCGGCGAACAGCGGCGCGATCACGGCGGCCTGCGCGTCGTTGTTGTTCATCGGCGGCAGCCCGGCCACGGCTTCAACCGTGCGCACCATGTTCACGGTGGTGTAGAACGTGTGTTCCACGAATGGCTTGCCGCTGCGCTGCTCGGGCGCGTACTTGCTGATGACGAGCGCGGTCGAGCGGTGAGCATCCACGTGGTCGGCGCCGTCTTGCGCATCGTCTTCAACAATGAAGATCGCAGTATCGTCCCAGTATGGGCTGTGGCTCACGGCCTCAACCAGGCGGCCGACGGCCAGGTCATTATCGGCCACCGCGGCGTTGGGCGTGGCGTGGTGGGGACGCGTGCCTGAAGTGTGATCGTTGCCCAGGCGCATGATGATCAGCGCCGGGAGTTCGTCGCCGCTTTTTTCGTTGCGCGCTTTGACGAAGCCGGCAAATTCATTCAGGAATTCATCGATACGAAGCTGGTCAGGCACATCGAGGTTCCAGGGGAAATAATTCAGGTCAACATGACCGCGCAGCGCCGGCTTCGTCGGCACAACGCCGCCCAGCATGGGAATGGGCCAGGGATACGGGCTAGGCGAGCCGTGCGGATCGCCGACGGTGGCGGGCAGCGCCTCGCCTTTTTCCACTGAGCGGATTGGGCAGCGCGCCGGGTCGGGCGGCGGCACGTAACCTTCATTCGAATCGGCCAGGCACCACTGCCCGGCGGAATACTCACCGTAATCGCGAAACGTGATGTTGTTTCGCGCCGCGTTCTCCCACAGGTATCCGGTGCCGGGATCGTTCAGGTCGGGAATATTCTCGAGCGCCGGCACGCCTGAGCTGTTGAAGCCCTCGGAATCGTAGGTGTGCTCGGTGACGCTGCGGTAAGTCACCGGATACCAGCGCTCGAGGTAGTCGCTCGGGCCGGCAGCGGTTGACCACACATGGCCGTCGCCTGAGACTTCGCCGCTATCGTAAAAATTATCGAGCACGCCGAATTGCCGCGCCAGCTTGTGCTCATTGGGAGTGATTCGCTCGCCATACATCACCAGCGAGGGATCGCCATTGGCCTCTTTGATGTCGCCGAAAATCTGGTCGTAGGCGCGATTTTCCTTGATGATGTAGATGGCGTGCTTGAGCGGGCTGCTGCCGTCGCGGAACGGCAGGCGCGCGGCGCGGCCCCGCATCAGGTTGCTCTCGAGTACGTCGCGGGTGAGGCCGGGCAGGTTGGGCAGGGTGTCATCAATCCGGATTCGCGCAATCGAGCCGGCGATCAGCCCGGCGATGTAAGGATGCTGCTGCCGCGGCGTGGTTTCGGCGGGCGACGAAGGTGTGCTCGGCGGGGCTTCGCTTTTGGGCGCAGTCTCAGGCGCGCGAATCATCTGGTTGTTGGGCAAGGTTCCGGTGCCCTTGCCGCTGGCAACGATCAGTTCATTGTCAACACACGCCAGCGCGGTCGGGTACCACTCCGTCGGGATGAACCCGAGGGCGTCGGTGCGCGGCGATTGAGCATCGAAAACCGCTACGGCATCGAGACCGGCATCGGCGACGAACAGGCGCGAGCCGTCATCATTCTGCGCCAGCGCTACCGGCATCGCTCCACCGTACTGCTGGCCGGGAAGGCGCGTGCTCAGCAGGCGCAGCGTGTGGCCGGCGGCGGCATCGATGACCGCAACCGCGTCGCGATTGGCCAAGGCTGCGTAGAGCGTTTTTTCATCGGGAGTGAGCAATAGCGCGGTGGGATGCGAGCCGTTTCCGGCGGCATCTTCCGGCGCGAGCAACGGAATGCGCCGCACCACCGTGCCGAGCACAAGATCGAGCTCTGCGACCGCGGAGGCGTTCCACAGGCTCACCCAGGCGCGGCGGCCATCGTGCGAGGCAATTACGTTGAGCGGGTACGATGCCGGAACCACGCTGCTGCTGCTCAGGTCGAAATGCTGCAGCTCACCGCTGTGCAGATTGATGAGCATGGCATCATCGGCAAGGTTGGCGGCGATGAGCATGAAGTTGCCGCCGTCGGGAGGAACCAGGGCGATGCCGGCGGGATACGGCGAGGCCTCACCTTCGCTCACGTGAGTGAACAGGCCGGCAGGCGACTTCTTGCCTTCAGGAAGCTTGACCGGCGGCAAAGCAATGATTCGCTGGGGCGTGAGCCGTCCGCCGGAAAACGCGTAAACCGCAATGCCGTTGCCGGTATCGTTGGGCAGTTCGCCCTTGGGGTCGCTGAGCGAGGCAATGCTGGCGAACAGGGTGGACCCATCGGCGCTGAACGCCAGCCCGCCGAAGTAGGTCTGGTGGGCTTTCAGCCTGAGGCGCAGATCGGGGAAATCGGCGAGCGTGTTGGTTTGCAGATCGAGCACGGCAATGGATTGCGCATAGGCCGAACCTGCGTTGCCGTAGCCGGCATTCAGGACGGCCACATAACGGCGATCGGGGCTGACCGCCATGGCGATAGGAAGCGAGTTGGTCCGGTGCGGCGCGCCCGGCGTTGAGGCGAGCAGGTCCTTGCTGCTGGGCAAGTGAATGCGCTTGGCGCGCGCAGACTGCCCCTGGATCAGTAGCGACGAGCAACAACAGAGCAGAATCGCCGCGGCAAACTTCATTGCACCCCCTCGAACGCCGAAGTGCAACGTTAAAAGCTACTCGAGAAAAGTGCAACCCGCGGCGCGCAGGCGCACGATGCAGGCATTTAAGCGGTTCACAGGTGCACGCGCTTCATGGCCTCTTCGGTGTAACGCGCGCCCGCGGTTGCGCCGGGCGGAATGGCCTCACTGAGACGGCGAACTTCCTCGCCGGTCAGCTTGATTTCAGCGGCGGCCGCATTCTCTTCGAGATAAGTGAGCCGCTTGGTGCCGGGAATCGGAACAATCTGCTCGCCCTGCGCCAGTACCCAGGCCAGCGCAAGCTGCGAAGCCTTGCACTTGCGTTGGCGCGCCATCTGCTCAATTACGTCAGTGATGCGCCGGTTCTTTTCGAAGTTCTCCCCTTCAAAACGCGGATAGCGCTTGCGATAGTCGTCGGAAGGCAGGTCGTCGGTGGACTTGAAGCGGCCGGTCAGAAAGCCGCGCCCCAGCGGCGAATACGCCACAAATCCGATGCCCAGTTCACGGCACGCAGCCAGAACGCCATCCACTTCCGGATCGCGCGTCCACAGTGAGTACTCAGTTTGCAGCGCGGTGATGGGGTGGACCTTGTGCGCGCGGCGCAGCGTTTCCGGAGCAGCTTCTGACATTCCGATATGGCGGATCTTACCTTGCTCCACCAACTGCTTCATGGCGCCGATGGTTTCTTCGATAGGAATTTCGGTGTCAACGCGGTGCTGGTAATAGAGGTCGATGTGGTTGACGCCGAGCCGCTGCAGGCTCGAATCGCAGGCCTTCAGGATGTACTCCGGGCGGCCGTTCACGCCCAGCCACGCGCCTTCCGCATTGCGCACGTTGCCGAACTTGGTGGCGAGCACGACTTTATTGCGGCGGTCGCGAATGGCGCGGCCAACAAGCTGCTCATTGTGGCCGATGCCGTACACGTCGGCCGTATCCAGGAAAAACATGCCGATTTCAATGGCGCGATGAATTACTTTGATCGATTCATCGTCGTTGCG
>JAJPJZ010000237.1 GCA_021323935.1 Terriglobia bacterium
TAAAAGGCTGGAGAGCACCACGATGGCGGTTGCCACCAGGAAGGCAATCACCAGGTGGATGAGCAGCGGGATGTAGCGGGCAAAGTAGTTTTCCGGCATCAGCGGCTGTTGTGGATCGCGGTGTCTATGGCTGTTGGCGCACGCTCGTCGGGCGCAGCATCGTGTGTGTAAACATTCAAGATTAGAAGTTGAGTCGCAGAAGTGTCAAACGCCGGAATGCGGCATTCGCGTTCGCAACCGGCAATTTGCAGCTCAGCGCGCAGTCGCGGGCGTGATCTCGATCACCAGTCCGTCGCCCCAGCCATATTTCTGGCGTGAGCGCTGGCGGGCCATTTCGGCGTCGTATTCGGAATCGCTCAGCACGCGGGCCTGCGCGGCCAGCGTTTCGCCGGCCACGCGAACGCTCACGCCGGCATTGCTCATGATGTTGCGCACCCAGTTGGCGCGCTCCCGGTGCTCGGCAATGATGTAGTAGCGGCCTTCATGGCTGGTAAACCAGATTTCAATTTCCCGCGGCTGGCCGGACTTGCGTCCGGTCGTGGTCAGGTACAGGAACTGCTCGGTGTTGCCGCCCGCCATGGCTGAAGTCTAACGGAAGTTGGCGCAGTTCACGTGCTGGCGGAAATCCTTGCCCTGCATGACGACGGTGCGGCACATTTCGTGCAATCGCGATCGCATGCGCTCGGTGATGCGGTCGCCGAGAGTTTCGCGCCGCGCCGCGGCACGCGCCTGCTCTGAGGCAGAAAAGGTGCGCCCGGCGGGTTCAAGCTCGGCGGCGGGTTCGTCGGGGAAGTTGGTCGTGATGATCGTGGTCTTGCGGTCATTGAAGCGGGTATTCAGCACGAAGCTCACGGCGTCCCACACCCACTCCGTGGGCTTTACCGCGCCCAGCTCGTCGAGCACCAGCACGTCAGCGTCAAACACCGGGCGCAACACTTCAAGCTCGGTGGTTTGCACCGATGAGTTGTAGGAATTTTGAACTTCCTTGAGCAGCTCGCGGTAATCGTAAAATACCCCGCGAATTCCCCGGGTCGCAATCAATTCGCGCAGGATCGCGGTTGCCAGGTGCGTTTTTCCAACGCCGCACGGCCCCACAAACATCAAGCCGCAACTGGTGGCTGGATCGTATCGCTCAATAAACGCGCGGGCTGAGAAGCGCGCATCGGCCAGCGACGGATGGGCGCCGGGGAAGACATCAAAATTTTCGAGATCGCAGTGTTCGTAGCGGCGGGGAATACGCGCCGAGCGCAGCAGCTTTTCGGCCCGCGCCCGCAGCACGCAATCGCAGCGGGTCACGGTGCGTGGCGCGCCGTTCGGCGCGTGCTCGGCGGCGTGTGCTGATTTCCACCCGGTGCCGTCGCAAACAGGACAAACTGCCTGGGCCGTGACTGCTTTGACTGACATGGGCTGCCGGTTCCTGAGTCAATCTACGTCGGAGCCTCAGGCGGCGCAAGATGTGGATGCCGTGGATATCAACGTTGTAAGTGGAAAACCGGAACCGCCGGAATGTAGATTGCTTCCATGGGCGCAAAGCTTTCCCTGGCGAACCATGACTGGCATGAGCGTTACCGCGTGCGCGAGGCGGGCCGGATCGCAACTCCGGCGCTGGCGATCTATCGCGAGGCCGTTGCTCACAATATCGACGCAACCCTGCGGGTGTTGGGCGGCAACGCCGACCGCTGGCGGCCGCACGTCAAGACCGCCAAGCTCGAATACGTCATGCGCATGCTGGCGGAACGCGGCGTGGTGAATGTAAAGTGCGCCACCACCCTCGAACTGCGTGTTGCGCTGGCGGCGGGCGCGTGTGACGTGCTGGTGGCGTATCCCCTGGTTGGGCCGGCGGCCGAGCGCGTGCGCGAGGTTGCGGCCGAGCGCCGTGAATGCCGCGTTTCAGCGCTCGTCGAAAATCTCGACCAGGCAAGGCAATGGCGCGGGACCGCGGTCGGCGTCTTTCTTGACGTGAATCCCGGGATGGACAGAACTGGAATCGAGCAGCGCTCCGAGCGCAACATCATCGAGCTGGTAAAAGCGATGGCTGCGGCCGGGATCCACTTTCGCGGCGTTCATTACTACGACGGCCATCTCGGCGGCCTGGAAATGCCGGCGCGGACCGCAGCTGCGCATCGCGGTTATGACCAGTTGATGAAGCTGGTTGCCGCGCTGCGTGAGTCGCAGGTTCCGGTCGATGAAGTCATCACCGCCGGCACGGCGGCCTTCCCCTGTTCGGTTTCGTATGCGCCGTTCCGCGGCTCAGGATTCAGCCACCGCGTCTCACCCGGAACCGTGGTGTACAACGACGCCAGCAGTCTGGCGCAATTGCCTGAGGAATTCGATTACTGGCCGGCAGCGCTGGTCATTGCGCGCGTGGTCAGCCATCCTCGCGCTGACGTCATCACCTGCGACGCCGGCCACAAGACGGTCTCAGCCGATGCCGGCGTGCCCACCTGCGTCGTGCTCGGCCACGCATCGCTTGAGCCGCTCGCGCCTTCTGAAGAGCACCTGCCGCTGCGCGTCACCGCAGCCGCCGACCCGCCCAGAATTGGCGAAGTCCTGTATGTGTTGCCGCGGCACGTCTGCCCCACGGTCAACAACTTCGATGATGCCCTGATTATCGCCGGCGGCAGCATTGCCGGCCTGGAGCCGGTGACGGCGCGAGGCCGCGAAAAGCCGTTGACCGTAACCGCAACGGCTCCCAGCGGTTAGCCAGTGGCCACCCGCTCCCGGGCGTCACTTTGGTAATGCGGCGCCTTAGGTAAAAGCACGGCACAATCCTGCTTATGCGGCGAATTGCCATCCTGGTGCTGATCCTGCTGTTTGTCTATAGCGCCGCCCCGGCTGACGTCATCCACCTGAAAAACGGCCACACCATCCAGGCGGATTCCACCCAGCAGAAGGGCGACCGGCTCGAATACCAGGTTGGGGAAGATTCCTACGCCATTCCGATGTCAACCGTGGCGCGGGTTGAGAGCGGAGCAGGGGCAGATCCTGCAGCTCCAAGCGGCGTGACCTCCGCCACTGCCACCCGTCCGGAGGAGCGCAGGGGGAGCGCCGCTCGCCCGTCGATGCCTGACGCGAGCTCGCTTTTCCAGGAGATTACGGCGGTTGAATCGCAGGCGCTGCGCGCGCGTCTGATCCGCAATGGGCAAGTGGACCGCGATGCGCTCGCGACCATTGAGCGGTCGCAGAACCCGCACTTCATCGGCGTGGCCTACGACGTGGTTGCCGAGCAGGCGTATGCCACCGGCGACACCGACACCGCCGAGCGCTACCTGAGGCAGGCGTTGTCGTTCGAGCCCACGCAGGCGGCCGCCGCCGGCCATTATGCTGCCATGCTGGTGGGGCTGCATCGCTACAAGGAAGCCATTGCCATGGCCGAACAGGCCACCCGCCTCGCGCCCCAGGATGCGGGCATGTGGTACCTGCTGGGCGTGGCCGAGTTCACCGCTGACCACACTCCGCAAGCCATTGACGCCTGGAAGCGCTCATTGGCGGTTAAGCCGAGCTACCGCGTGCAGCAACTGCTGGCCAGGGCGGTGCGCGAGCAAGTAATTCAAACGGACTACCAGAGCGACGAATCGGCCCACTTCACGCTGCACTACGAAGGCGGCCAAAGTTCGCCGGCCATGCGCAAGGCGCTGCTGGAGACGCTGGAGGGCGAGTACGACGATCTTTCCAACCAGTTTGGCTCGGCGCCGCGCGACAACATCGCCGTCATCGTTTACAACAACCGTGATTTCACGCTCGTGACCGAGGCGCCGACGTGGTCTGACGGGATGAATGACGGCAAGCTGCGCATTGCCATGCGCAACATGGACTCGCTCACTCCGCAGGTTGCCGGCGTGCTCAAGCACGAGCTGACGCATTCCTTCGTCGGCCAGGCCACCCACGATCGCTGCCCGCAGTGGCTCAATGAAGGCATCGCGCAACTGGTGCAGGGGCGGACCAGCGCAACCTACGGCGGCCTGCTGCCGGTGCTCTACCGGCAAAACAAGCAGATCCCGCTGGCCATGCTGGAAGGGTCATTTGGCCGGCTCTCAGGCGCGGCGGCAACCGTCGCCTATGGCGAATCCCTGGCCGCGGTTGAAATCATCCAGAGCGCCTACGGCTTTGGTGACCTGGTGCGCATTCTGCAGCGCATCGGCAGCGGCCTTTCCACCGAGCAGGCGCTGCGCGCCACCATCCATTCCTCATATTCCGACCTCGACGATCAGCTTAAAGCCAGCTTCGGCGCCCGCTGATCCGAGCGAAATGCCACGATTGCAGGGCAAACCTTCCATATCCGGCAGCTTCTAACTAGGTCGGCAGCAGAGTAGCTGATGGCGCCGGCAAGCGAACCGCGCGCATTCCAGCCGCTGCCGTATCTCATGGCTGTCCTCGAAAAGCCGCATACCGCATCGGGATTTCAGCTCAACACGCCGCCTGCCGGGGTCAATGCCAGCGACGTGTTGCCGCGCGGCTTCCTTGAATTCCTGGAGCCGCTGCATCGGCGGTTTACTCCCTGGCAGCAGCAGTTGATCGCCAGGCGCAAGTCGGCGCTGAGTGCCTCGCATGGCGGCCAAAAGCCCCGCCACCTGCCGCCTTCAGAAGCCACGCGCGGCGACTGGCGCATTGAGCTGCCGGAGTGGGGTGCTGACCAGCGCAACCAGATGACGGGCCCGGCTGACGACATTGAACTGTGCGTCAAGATGCTGAATTCGGGCGCGCCCGCCGTCATGCTTGACCTGGAAGATTCCTGCGTCAACCAATTCAACCACCAGCTTCGCGGGGTCGACAACATCCTGGCTTGCCTGCGCGGGGAAGCCGGCTACCTCGATAAAAAGCGCAATCAGCAAGTCGGGATCAAGTCGGCACAAACCGTGATCCTGGTTCGCCCGCGCGGGCTGCACATTTCGCAGGGCGGTGTCGCAGGTCAAACGGTTTCTGCGTCACTTTACGACGTGGCCCAAATTGTCTTTCAAGTCGATCCGGCGTGGCTGAAGCATCCGTTGACGTTCTACATCCCTAAGTCCGAATCGGCGGAAGAGGCGCTGTGGTGGCGCGACCTGTTCCGGGCACTGGCCGAGGCCCGCGGCTGGGAGCGAAATGCCATCAGGTGCATGGCGCTGGTGGAATCGCATCCGCTGGCGTACCAGATGGAAGAATTCATCTTCAACCTGCGCGAGCACATCCTGGCGCTGAATTTGGGCCGCTGGGACTACATGGCCTCGCTCATCCATTTCAATTTCGAGGACCCGGATTGGGTGCTGCCTGACCGCAACACCATTCCGCATGATGTTCCGTTCTTCCAGCGCCTGCGCGAGCTGATGCCTGAAATTTGCCACCGGCGCGGCATTCTCGCCATCGGCGGCATGACTGCGCTTTATCCCAGCCGCGAAGACCGCGAATTGAACGATCGCGCGCTCGCCGCGCTCGAGAAAGATAAGAAGAACGAAGCCACCATGCTGATGGATGGCGCCTGGACAGGCCATCCCGACCAGAACCAGATTGCGATTGAGCAGTTTCCGTTTCCCAACCAGCTTCAGTCGCGGCGCGGCTTGAGCGATGAGCCCGGCGCGCACGCCGGGGCCGTCGATCGCTACCTCGATTTGCGGCCTGTGCCGGCCGGTGTAGGCCAACGCACGCTTGCAGGCACGCGGGCTGCGGTACGCACCGTTATTCGCTACCGCAATGGAGTGCTGAACGGGCGCGGCGCCAGCTTGCTCGATGGCTACATGGAAGACCTCGCCACCGACCGCATCTATCGCCTGATGATCGCCCAGCGCATGCGCCATCGCGATCAGGTCGCCGTTCTCGACGATGCCGGCCGCGAATTGCCGCACACTAAGGAACTCATCAGCCGCATCTTCGATGAAGAGCTGGAGAAGCTGGAAGCGGCGCCCGGCGCCCACGCGCAAAAATACGCAGAAGCGCGAGAGATCAGCGAAGCCATGGTGCTGAATCGCGAGTTCGACCCGTTCTAAGCGAAGCAAGAGTTCAAAGCAGTTGCAAACGGCCCAAGGGCCACGAAGGAACAACAATGAAATTCAACGGTAACGGCAATCACGGATCGCGCAACGGCCACGCCGGCGCGAATGGCAGCAACGGAAACGGCAACGGCGCAGGCAAGCGCTACACAATGTCGCCCGGCGACCTGACGGCATCGCCTTTGCTGCCGGAAGGCTATTTCGTTCCCAAGTCGCGCTCGGTGCATCCTTCAACCCGCATGCGCGAGCTGCTGGCCAGTGAGCCTTACCTGTTCGGTCCGGGCGTCTATGACCCCATGACCGCGCAACTGGTGATGTACTACGGCTTCAAGGCGGTTTACTTCAGCGGCTATTCGTTCGCCATCGGGCACCTCGGCACCACCGACATGGATCTGTACGCCTCGACCGAGATCGCCGATGCTGCGCGCCGCACCGTGAGCGCGCTGCGCAAGTTTCAGCTCACCTGCGCACTTGGCGATCCGGAAAAGAACATCGCTCCGCGCCACCTGCATATTCCGCCCGTGATCGTCGATATGGATGGCGGGTACGGCAACATCTTCAACGTGCAGCGCACGGCTGAGCTTTACGTGAACGCCGGAGTCGCCGCCGCCCACATTGAAGACCAGGTGCTGCCCAAGCGCTGCGGCCACATCGGCGGCAAGGCCCTGATTCCGGTCAATGAAATGATCGGCAAGCTGCGCATGGCGCGCGCCGTGGCCGATGATTGCGGCAACCCTGATTTTGTCCTGATCGCCCGTACCGACGGAGTCAGCGCGGTCGATGCGCCGGAAGCAGCCCGAGGCCTTGATTTGGCCATCGAACGCGGCTTGCGCTACATGGAAACCGGCATTCCCGACCTGTTGTGGTGCGAGTTCCCCACCTCTGACCGCGGGCCGGTGGAGCGCTTTTCCTGGGAAATCCGCAAGCGCTTCCCGCAGGCGCGCTTTGCCTTCAACTGGTCATCCAGCTTCAAGTGGTTCAACGATCCCCAGCCGATTACCTTCCGCGAGCTGGGCGAAATGGGAGTTGGGTTCATCTTCATCACCCTCGGCGCGCAGCATGCAACCGCCCACGGGTTGAGCGTGCTGCTGCAGGCCATGGCCCAGCGCGAAGAACAGGGCTACATCGAGCTGCAGCGCAAGGAGTGGGAGCAGGGCACCGACTTCCCGTCGAAGAGCCATCACCACTTTTCGGGCGTGCCCTACCACCACGGAGTGGGAAAAATGTACGACGCGGCGCGCCTGGGCCGGGAGTTCTGCGAGGAGCTGCCCGAAGAGAAGGTGGTCTAGTCCCTACGTTTGTTGCACTTAGCGGGGCTGTCTCCGGGCAATGAACGGTTGACAGCCCTGCGGAATGCCCATAAGCTCTAAGTAGCCGCCGTTTCGGCCCGGTCGCGCCGGTTTGCGCATGGCCTGGGGTGAAGCGTTCCTTCGGCTGTTTCATCAAACCCTCAGAATGTCTCGTTTTCGCCAATTTGTGCGGTTGCTGGCCGCGACCCAACTGCTCCCCGTGCTTGAAAATGGCGAGGAAACCACGCTGGTCGGCGGGCAGGCGGTGTTTGAGGGCGTCATGATGCGCTCGCCTCACGCCTGGGCAATTTCGGTGCGCAAGCCGACGGGCGAGATTGTCACTCATTCTGAGCCGTTGGAGCGGCCCAGCGATAAGCACCACTGGATGCGCTGGCCCCTGGTTCGGGGCGTAGTGACGCTGGGCAACGCCATGGTGCTGGGTTTTCGGGCCACGAAATACTCGGTCAACGTGCTGCTTGACCAGCTTCCACGCGAGCAGGGCAGCGAGCCGGTCCAGATTTCCGGGTGGCTGGCGGGGCTGAACGTGCTGATTTCAGTGGCGTTCTTTATTTTCCTTTACAAGTTCATCCCGCTGCTTGCCACGACGGGCCTGAAGCGCCTCGATCCGCGTTTTGGGAACCAGGTGTGGTTCAACCTGGCCGACGGCATCATCCGCATCGCGCTGTTCCTGCTGCTGATCTGGGGCATTTCGCTGTTCGGCGATATTCGCAGGCTCTACCAGTACCACGGCGCCGAGCATAAGACGGTCTTCTGCTTCGAGGCCGGCGATCCGATGGAAGTCAGCGCGGCCCAGAAATTCGTGACCTGGCACCCCCGTTGCGGAACCAGCTTCCTCATTACTGTCCTGCTGATTTCGATTCCCATCTACATGCTATTCCCGGTGACGCACTTCTGGGCGCGGTTTGCTCTACGCATCGCATTGTTGCCATTCATTGCCGGGCTGGCCTACGAGATGATTCGTTACGCCGCGCGCAAGCGCTCGTCGTTTTTTGCGCTGCTTACGCGGCCAGGGCTGTGGCTGCAGCGCATCACGACGAAGGCTCCCGCTGACGACCAGGTGGAATGCGCCATTGAGGCATTGACCCATTCCATGCAGCTTGAGCGCGCGCAAGGCGGCGAACTGGTCATTGCCTAGCCCTTCGGGGCGCATCGTTTCAACCTCCTCAAACAACTCAGCCGGCAAAATCGTGAGCAGTGCTGCTCGCGAGATACCCAACTACCACAACCCCGGAGATTGAAGGCGCACCATGTTCGAACGACTCAACCAACTGGAAGCCAAATACGACGAGCTGACGCAGGCGCTCGCCTCGCCTGAAACCATCTCGGACTCCTCGCGATACCAGAAGACCGCCAAGGCGCACAGCGAATTGTCTGAGCTGGTAGGGAAATACCGCGAGTACAAAGACCTGCAGCGCGGCGTCGCGGAGAGCAAAGCGCTGGTCGCGGAAGAGAGTGACGCCGAAATGCGGGCTTACGCGCAGGAGGAGCTGACCAGGCTCGAAGACCGCATTGCGAAGGTTGAAGATGAGCTCAAGGTGCTGCTGCTGCCCAAGGACCCGAACGACGACAAGAACGTCATCGTCGAGATTCGCGCCGGCACGGGTGGCGACGAGGCCACGCTGTTTGCTGCCGAAGTGTTCCGCATGTACGTTCGCTACGCCGAAACCCAGCGCTGGAAAGTCGAAGTGCTCTCGACCTCGGAATCGGCGGTAGGCGGGCTGAAAGAAGTGATCGCGATTTTCGAAGGCAAGGGCGCGTATTCGCGGCTGAAGTACGAATCCGGCGTGCATCGCGTGCAGCGGGTTCCGGCCACCGAGCAGCAGGGCCGCGTGCATACCTCGGCCGTCACGGTGGCGGTGTTGCCTGAGGCCGAAGACGTTGACATCAAGATTGAGGCCAAGGACCTGCGCATCGATACGTTCTGCTCTTCCGGGCCGGGTGGGCAATCGGTGAACACGACATATTCTGCGGTTCGCATCACCCACATCCCCACCAACACGGTGGTGAGCTGCCAGGACGAGAAATCGCAGATCAAGAACCGCGAGAAGGCGATGCGCGTTCTGCGCTCCCGGCTTTACGAGATGGAACTGGAAAAGCAGCAGGAGCAACTGGCCAAGGAGCGGCGCGCCATGGTCGGCTCCGGCGATCGCAGCGAGAAGATTCGCACTTACAATTTCCCGCAGAACCGGGTCACGGACCATCGCATTGGGCTGACGCTGCATCAGCTCGGAGACGTGATGGACGGCAAGCTCCAGCCGTTCATCGAGGGGCTGGTAACGCATTACCAGGCTGAGAACCTGAAGCAGCAGGCGGGCGAAGGCGCTGCCTGAGAATGGGCACGGCTTGAGCGGCAACCTCCGTTGCGCTGCCGCCCTTCTCACCATTGGCGCGACTTCCATCTTAGAACAGGGTTGAAGGCGCTGAGCCGAGTACGCGCCTTGAGCGCGACTCACTTAAAGGAGGGTGCAACGTTGACCAGGTTTTCACGGTTGTTGATCGCAGCAATTATGGGAGCCGGAATGCTTGCCACTACCGCCATGCCGGCCCATGCGGAACGTGCATGCGAGCGCCGCGTCCGGCGGGCCGAAGCGAATCTTCGTGCTGCGGTGCGTCGTCACGGGGAGCGCAGCAGGCAAGCCGAGCACTGGCGCCATGAAGTAGAACAGGAGCGCGCCCGCTGCCACTGACCATCGCAAGAAGCCGAGGCCTGCTGCTTTCAGCAGGCCTTTGTCTTTGCAGGATTAAAATGCGTTCGTGCGCCTCAAAGACGCCCTCACCCGCGCCTCGGCCAAGCTTTCTGCCGCTCACGTTCCTTCGCCCCGCCTGAATGCTGAAACTCTGTTGATGTTCACCATGGGCGCCGACCGCGCCTACCTCTACGCGCATCCGGAATGCGACCTGACGGCTGACGACCTCGCCCGGTACGACGCCGCGCTTTCAGAGCGCGCTCGCGGGGTTCCGGCGCAGTACATTACCGGCCACCAGGAATTCTGGGGTCTCGATCTGATTGTGGGCCCCGCGGTGCTGATTCCGCGCCCCGAAACTGAACACGTGGTTGAGACCGCGTTGCACCTGCTTGCCGAAGCTGAACTGACTGCGCCCAAATTGCTCGACGTCGGCACCGGTTCGGGCGCGATCGCGCTGGCGCTGGCACACGAACTGCGCCAGGCCGCCATTCACGCCTGCGACATTTCGCCGGAAGCGCTGGAGATTGCTCGCGCGAACGCGGCGCGGCTGGAGCTTGATTCGCGCATTGTTTTTGGTGAGAGCGACTTGCTCGACGCCTATTCTGGTGACACGTTCGATCTTATTGTTTCCAATCCTCCCTATGTGGCGGAGCGCGACTTTGATTCCATCGAAGCGCAGGTTCGCCGCTATGAGCCTCACCGCGCTGTGTTCGGCGGCGAAACCGGACTCGACGTTTACCGCCGGCTGATTCCCGAAGCTTGCGACCATCTGGGCGCCGGCGGATGGCTGGTCATGGAAATCGGCGCCGGCATGGAGGAGGAAATCCGCGCCCTGCTGACGGGGTGGCAGGAGATCGGCGCAACTGCTGACCTGCAAGGAATCACGCGCGTGATTGCCGCCCGCAGATAAGCCGGTCAACAATGTGCGCGCGCGGATCGCATTTGCTTCTTGCGCGCCGTCGTGCGAATCTTTTTGGCCCTTCTGGGGCGGTGCGAGTCTCGGAAGCGGGTTAGATGTAACCGAACAATCAGGACGAAGTGGAGGGGAGAATGTTCACTGTTGTGCTTTTCCTGGCGTTGCTGCAGGCTGCTCCACGGAATTCGTCGGCAGGGTTGCAGCAGGCGCAGCAGTTGCTGGCGGCCGGAAAGGCAGAAGCCGCGCTGGCCGCGTTTGATGAGGCTGCCCGCACGGAGCCGGACCGCGCCGATATCCAGCTTGGCCGCTGCCGCGCGCTGGCTGCACTGCGCAAGTTCGATGAGGCATTGCAGGCCTGCGACCGCTCGCTCCAGGCGCAGCCCAATAATCCTGAAGCCCTGCGCGATCGCGGGCACTACAAGCTGAACATGGGACGCACGGATGACGCCGAAAGCGACTTGCAGAAGGCCGAGGCGCTCAACTCTGCGGACCGCAACATCTACTACCACCTCGGCCTGGCGCATTACTTCAAGGGCGAATTTGGCGAAGCGGCCCGGCAATTCCAGGGCTGCTTGAAGAATTCGAAAGAAAAAGCCGATCAGATCGAGTGCGACGCCTGGCTTTACCCGTCGCTGGTCCGCGCCGGCCAGAAGCGAGACGCGCAGGCCCTGCTCGATGGCATCACGCCTGATCCGAGCATCACCGGCCACCCGGCCTGGTACTTCGACCGCCTGTTGCTCTTCAAGGGAGCCAAAACCGAAGACCAGGTAAGTGCGAACCTGAATGCCGAAGGCGCACTCTCGCTGGAGAGCATCGGCTACAGCCTTGCGCTGTGGCACCTGCTGAATGGCCGCAATGACAAAGCCCGCGAATATTACGCGCGAGTGCTGCACGAAGACCTGCCGTTTGCCTGGGGCTATCGAGCGGCCCAGGCTGACGTGCAGCGCCTGAAGGGAAGCGGCCAATGAGCGGCGCTCGCGTCCTGGTGACGGGCGCCTCCAGCGGCATCGGCAGGGCGACAGCCGAGCTGTTCGCCGGCCAGGGCGCCCAGGTGGCCATGGTTGCGCGCCGGCAGAGCGCGCTCGCCGACGCGGCCAGGGCGCTGCCTAAAGATTGCGCATTCACCATTGCGGCTGACGTTACTCGCGAGGCTGACGCCGAGCGCTGCATGCGCGAAGCCGTGGAGAAGCTCGGCGGCCTCGATGTGCTGGTGAACGCGGCCGGCATTCTCAAGTCGGGCGACATCACGCAAACGTCGCTCGCCATGTGGGATGAGATGCTGAACATCAACCTGCGTGCGGTGTTTCACCTGATGCAGCTCGCCGTCCCGCATCTCAAAGCTTCGCGCGGCAGCGTTGTCAACGTTTCAAGCGTTACCGGGCTGCGCTCGTTTCCTGGCGTGCTGGCCTACTGCGTGAGCAAGGCAGGCGTTGACCAGCTCACGCGCTGCTCCGCGCTCGAGCTGGCGCCGTTCGGCATTCGCGTAAACGCAGTCAATCCCGGCGTTGTGGTCACCTCGCTTCACTCCTCAGGCGGAATGGGCGCCGAGCAGTACGAGGCATTCCTGGAGCGCAGCAAGGGCACTCACCCGCTCGGCCGCGTGGGCCAGCCTCAGGAAGTCGCAGAGCTCATCGCATTCCTTGCCTCGGAGCGCGCCGCGTGGATCACCGGGGAGACGGTTTCGATCGATGGCGGGCGCGCGCTGACCTGCGCTCGTTAGGCCGGACCCTGCGCATTGGCCGCAGCCGGCACGTAGCTATTCAGCTATCTGGCAGCGCAGGGCTTGCGTGCTACGATGCCCCTACGACCAACGAGGAGATCGCTCTATGCCTGCGGTTTGGATTGCCGTCATCGTTGTTTTTGCGTTCGTGCTGTTCCTGATCGTGCTCTACAACGGGCTGGTGCAACTGAGGGTGCGCGCCGATTCGGCCTGGAGCGACATCGATGTTCAGCTCAAGCGCCGCCACGATCTCATTCCCAACCTGGTCGAGACGGTGAAAGGTTACGCCGCGCACGAAAAGGGCACATTCGAAAACATTGCGCGCTACCGCACTGCAGCCATGGCTGCCACCACGCCCGACCAGAAAATCGAGGCCGAAGGCCAGCTCACCAATGCATTGCGCGGATTGCTGGCGGTGGCAGAAAACTACCCGCAGTTGCGCGCTTCAGAGCAGTTCACGTCGTTGCAGGCCTCGCTGAACGAAATTGAGGATTCGCTGCAGAACTCGCGCCGTTATTACAACGCCGTGGTCCGCGACCTGAACACCAAGATCCAGAGTTTTCCCACAAATATCCTGGCCGGCATGTTCGGCTTTCAATCGCGGCCGTTCTTCCAGGTCGAGAGCCCCGCCGACCGCGAGAACGTGCAGGTCAAATTTTGAACGGCTGAATGCCGCCGCTGAATTCCACGATGCGCCTGCTTAAATCCGTAATCCGGCCCTCCTGCCGTGCGGCCATGCTGGTGCTGCTGCTCGGGTCAGTTGCGCCGAGAGCGTTGGCCCGCTCCTACCGTATCGCGGACTTCCACTCGAACATCACGGTCAGCAAAGACGGAAGCTGCGTGATCTCAGAACACATTGCTTTTGTTTTTGAAGGCCACTTTAACGGGATTTACCGCTACATCCCTATCAGCGAAGTGGGTCCGGCTGGCACCAATTACACGGTTTTTACCAAGATCCTCTCCATCAAAGATGAGGCCGGCACGCCGTTGCAATACAAGCAGAAGAGGCAAAACAACAACCTTGCGCTCACGATTTACGTGCCCGGCGCCGAGGACACTACCCGCACGGTGGTGATCGAGTACCTGGTGCGCAACGGCACGCGCTTCTTCGACGATCACGACGAGTTTTATTACAACGTGACCGGCACGCAGTGGCCGGTGCCGATCGATCACGCCTCCGCCAGCGCAATTTTTCCTCCCGACGTGAACAGCGGCCTGCGGGCGCAGGCGTTCACCGGCGGCTATGGCGCCACGCAGCGCGAAGCGACCTCAGCCGTCAAAGGCAACACGGCTGAGTTTGAAACCACCAATCCGCTGGGCATGCGCGCCGGCCTCACCATCGATATCTACATTCCTAAAGGTGAGCTGCAGGAGCCGGGGCCGGCGACGCGCGTCGCCTGGTTTATCGAGAGCAATCCGGTCGTGCTGGTGCCGCTCATTACGTTCATCGTGATGTTCCTGCTGTGGCGCTGGCGCGGCCGCGATCCTGACCCGGGAGAATCGGTGGCGCCGATGTATGCGCCGCCCGCGGGCATGACTGCGGCCGAGGTCGGCACGTTGATTGATGATTCGCTCGATCCGCGCGATATCAGCGCGACGCTGGTGGAACTCGCGGTCAAGGGCTACCTGAAGATTGAAGACAAAACGACGCCTGGCCTGCTGCATTCGCATCATGACTGGCTCTTTCACCTGACGCAGCCGCGACCGGAGTGGGAGAAGCTGGCGCCGCATGAGCGCGCCATGCTGGCAAAGATTTTCGGCGCAAGCTCCGATGCCTGCTATCTCTCTGAGCTGCGTAACAGCTTCTACACCGTGCTGCCGATGCTGAAGCAGGACGTAATGTATCTGCTGAAGCAGCGCGGCATGTACCAGGTGGATCCTGAAGCGGCCGGCGGATATTCGATCATGGGCGCGGCGATTGTGGTGGGCGCGGTGCTGGCGATGGTTTATTTCGGCAGCGTCAATCTGTTCATCTCAGGGTGGGTGGCTGCGCTGGCGCTGGCCGTGGCCGTTGCCATATTCATCGGCTTCGCGCGCGTCATGACGGCCAAGAGCCTGGTGGGCGCGCAGACGGTGATTCACATCAAGGGCTTCCAGGAATTCATGAGCCGGGTTGAAGGCGACCGGTTGAAACAGATGCCTTCGAACACGTTTGAGAAGTTCCTGCCCTTCGCCATGGCCTTGGGCGTGGAAAGCCAGTGGGCGCGCGCGTTTGCGTCGCTCGGCCTCGACCAGGCGCCTCCCTCGTGGTACGTAGGACCGGGCTGGGGGCCGGGCTGGAACCCAATCTTCTTCACCAACTCGCTGCACACCATGAGCAACGTGGCCGCGACCACGTTTGTTTCGCAGCCGCGGTCATCCTCAAGCGGTTCGGGCTGGGGAGGCGGGTTCGGGGGCGGAGGCGGATTTTCCGGCGGCGGCTTCGGCGGCGGCGGCGGCGGGGCGTTTTAGTCAGCGGCCGGCTTTGGCTTTTGCTTCGCGAACGGCACGCTCAATGGCCGCCCGAATTTCCTGCGGCTCCAGCACGCCTTCAAAGAATTCTCCGTTTATGAACGTTGCCGGTGTCGCGCTCACGCCCAGCGCGCGGCCTTCCACCAGCGATTTCTCGATCGCCGGCTTGGGTTCTGCCGAACTGACGCAGTCATGCAGTTTTTGGGAGTTCACCGTGCCGCCATGCTGGAGCGCAACCCGCTCAAGGGCCCCGGCATGGGCGCTGCTCCATTCGGAGGTGACGGCCTGCTGATGCGTATGGACGTAGTCGGCAAACTGCCAGTAGTGCTCTGCGCCCTGTTGCGCCAGGCAATCGGCGGCAATTGCTGCCTCCATTGCCCAGGGATGGGCGTCGGTAAGCGGAAAATCTTTCAACACAACTCTGGCGCGATCGCGATATCGATTCATCACTTCATTA
>JAJPJZ010000208.1 GCA_021323935.1 Terriglobia bacterium
CGCTGGTCAGGCCAACGGCTTTGAGGTCTTCGGCAGCAGGGCTGTTCAAAAACACGACCGTGGCTGTCATGCTGGTAAGGCTAAGCGAAGCCGGGTTGCCGCTCTGTGATGCTGGTCACGCATCTCGGTACGGCGCTGCTACTCATGCGCCAGGCGTTCCAGGGCCTTGCGGTTGGGGATGATGAGCGTCGCCCCGCGGGTGATGATCAGCTTTTTTCGCCTCATGTCGGTGAGTGCGCGCGTTACCGTCTCGCGTGAAGTCCCAATCAACTGCGCAATCTCCTCGTGGGTGAGCGTCATCTTCATCTGGATTTCGCGGTTTTCAGCGCCGGCATCGCCTGACCACTGCAGCAGCAGCTTGGCCAGCTTCTCGGAAGCCGAACTGGAAAGCCCTAGCGAACGGATTTCCGTGTAGGCGGAGTGGTAATTGCGGCTGAGTTCCTGCGCTACCCGCAGCGCCACGTCGCCATGCTTCTGCAGGAAGCGCAGCAGATTGTCGCGCGAAATGAAGTTGGCCTGCACCGGCTCAAGCACCTCGCAGGCGGCTTCGTAGGGCGTGTTCGAGACCACGGCGCTCAGTCCAAGCACCTCACCCGGCTCGGCGACGCGCAGGATCATGGTCTTGCCTTCAGACGATGACGTCGAGAGCTTGGCGCGGCCGTGGCACAGCACAAAAACACCGCGCGGCGCCTGCCCTTCCATGAACAGCATTGCGCCCTTCGGATAAGCGGCCACTGAGTTGATGCGGTTCAGCTCGTCCAACGCCGAGGCCGAAAGGTTACAGAAAAGGTATCCGTGACGGACCGGGCACGCCTTGCAGTCCTCAATCAGGTCGAAGCCGTAAGGTGAGCACGCTCGTGCCGCCTGATTTGCGCTCCGGGCCGAATTTTCAGTCGAAATCTGAACCATAACCTCTTACCCTCAGCTCCACCTTACACTGCCATGTCGCAGCACCGTGTGACGTACATCACAAAGGCCGGTATTTATTTGTGCCTGATGATTCAACATCATAGCGCGAAGCTTGCCGGAGGATGGCTATTTTCGTCGGTCGCGCCGGGTGAAGCTTGCGTGGAGCGCAGCGGGCGCGGGGCTAATCCTGCTGGACTTCCCTATCCACGCGCAGAATGAAGATGTAGAGGCCGAGGCAGGCGAGGAAGATCAGCGCGGAGGCAATGGCGCCCGGGACCGCAACAGACAGGTGACCGGCCAGAAATGACTCCAGGCTCGCGGTCAGGAGCCAGATCTGGACGATGAGCAGCAGGATGATCAGCGCCAACGCTCCTGAAATTGCCGTGAGGCCACGCTGGCGCGGAAGCGGCGAATGCGACCTCATGACTGGCTGCCTCCGTTCACCTGCACGCCGCGCGCGATCAGCGCGTCCCCCACCTGTTCGAGCACGATTCGCGGCAGCGGCCGCGGCGGCGGCCCTTGCAGAACACTGCCGTCCTGCGCCGAAAAGTAGCCCTTATGGCAGGGGCACACCAGCGCATTCTCGTCGCGCGAGTAATACACCGCGCACGAAAGGTGCGTGCATTTCTGGCTGAAGGCGACGTAGCGGCGCTCGCCTGTGCGGATCAGCACGCAGCGGTCGTCAGCGGTGGGATACGAAAACGTCTTTGACTGACCGACAGCCAGGTCAGCAACCGTCGCAATGGCCTGGCGCGGGTATTGTTCCTTGCGCAGAAAAACCGACTTCAACAGCAGCCACACGTTGCCCACCAGCATTCCGAAGCTGGTGAGCACCAGGAATTTTGCGAACTGCCGGCGTGACACGTAGCGCTCGTCATTGGCGAAGACTGAGAATTCCTCTTTCCACAGCGGCTCGCGGTTCTGTCCGAGCAGCTTCATTCACACCCCTCCCACATGTGGTCGAGCACGTCGACGATCACGGCATCCCTGCTTCGTGGAACCATCATGAACACCTTGGTTGTGATCTTCTGCCGCCCGAAATAGAAGGCGTTGCTCGGCTGCTCACGCCGAAGCGCTATCTGCTCGGGCGTGACGTAGGCCAGCGCCTGGCTGGGGCAGACGGTTGCGCACATCGGCTTCCTGCCGACGGAAGTGCGGTCGTAACACATATCGCACTTCATCATTTGCTGCTCGGGAACGAACATTTTGGGAATGCCGAACGGGCAAGCCAGAACGCAGTTGTTGCAGGCGATGCAGCGCGGCTTGAGCGACGAGTGCACGATGCCGTCTTCGCCCTTCTTGATCGCATCGGCCGGGCATACCTGCGCGCACGTGGGTTCGTCGCAATGCCAGCAGACATAAGCCGCGCTCTGGATCCCCTGCTCGCGGTCGATGAAATCAAAATTGATCATCGACTTGCCGCGATGGGTCTCGCATTCTTCGCAGGCCTGCAGGCAGGAGCGGCACCCGATGCAGCGCGAAGGATCGACATAGAATTCCTGGCCGAACACTAGCACCCTCCCGCATGGCTGGTGTTGTTCCGCGCGCAGCGGCTGTCGTCTGCGTGCTCCGGCCCGGCAGCCTTCTTCAGCCGGCAGGCAGAAACTTTGAATTCAGGGATTTTGCTGCGCGGGTCAAGCGTGCGATGGGTCAGGCGATTGGCGCTGCGAATCCCCGGCCAGTGGTACGGAATAAAAACTGTGTCAGGACGGATGGTCTTCACCACCAGCGCCTGCAACGTTACTTCATCACGGCGCGTCGTCACCGTGACCCAGTCTCCATTCTGGATTCCGTATTGTTGCGCGAGGCGAGGATGGAGTTCCGCCCGCGGCTCGGGGTATTGGTCCACCAGCGCGCCGATGCGTCGGGTTTGCGTGCCTGAAAGATACTGGCTCACCACCCGCCCGGTGGTCAGGAAGTGCGGATACTCAGGCGCGACGGGATCGCCGCTCTCGCGCCACTCCGTCACCTGGAAGTGTGCTTTGCCGTCAGCGTGATAGAACTTGCGGTCCGTGAACAGGTTCGGAGTGCCGGGATGGTCGAGATCAGGGCACGGCCAGAACACGCCAAGCTGCTGATCAATTTTTTCGTAGGTAATGCCGTAATAATCGGCCACGCCGCCGCGCGAAGCCTCGCGCAGCTCGTTCAGGATGTCGCCTGAGTGGGCGAACGGGAACTTGTCACCCCGGCCAAGCTGCTGCGCCAGTCCGATGATGATTTCCGAATCGCGCCGCGCGTTGGCCGGCGGATCAATCGCCTTGCGCCAATGGATGACGCGCCCCTCGGCCGAACACGCAATGCCTTCTTCCTCTTCCTGCAGGCTGCCGGCCAGCACCACATCGGCGTGGCGTGCGGTTTCAGACATGAAGAAATCGATGACGGCGAAAAACTCCAGCTTGTTCAGCGCTTCGCGGGTGAAGTTGGCGTCGGGCAGCGAAACCA
>JAJPJZ010000289.1 GCA_021323935.1 Terriglobia bacterium
GCACGCAGTAGTCGGCATTGCCGGCCTGGCGGCAGGGTTCATGAGCGCGGGCGCCCGCAAAGCGGAAGCCGCGGGAGCGTAGCGGCAAGCGGCAGCGAAGCTCAGCCCCGGCGGCTTTCGCGCAAGTGGGCCGCCGTGATCTGTTGCCCGGCCGCGGTCCGGCCGATTCAGACGACGCCACCAGCGTGCGGTGCTGCTCGCACCGAAGAGCGCTTGCCCGTTCATTTTCAAATTACGCGATTACCAAACGGCGCAATCGCTCTTACAATCGGTGCATGTCCGAATCGCGCGCCGAGCGCATCAAGCTGGTTCTGTTCGATGTTGATGGCGTGCTGACCGACGGCACCATCCTGCTGCTGCCCGCGCCGGGCGGCGCAAAGCAGGCTACGCACGCCACGCGCCGCAAGAAAGAAGGCCCGGGATTCGGCATTCTGAGCCGCGACATCATCGAAGCCAAGGGCTTCCACGCGCACGACGGCACCGCAATTTCGCTGGCGCGGCTCGGCGGCTTGAAAACCGGCGTCATTACCAAGCGCATCTCTGAAACCGTCGCCCTGCGCGCGCGCGACCTCAAGCTCGACTACGTTCGCCAGGGCATTCAGGACAAGTTCACCGTTTTCCAGGAAATCTTGGCGGCCGAAAAGCTCTCAGCCGAGCAGGCCGCCTATGTGGGCGATGACCTTATCGATCTGCCCGTCATGCGCCGCTGCGGGCTCGCCATCGCGGTGGCCAATGCCCGCCCCGAAGTAAAGCGCGACGCGCATTTTGTCACCGAGCATCGCGGAGGCGAAGGCGCCGCCCGCGACGCGATTGAGTTCATCCTGAAAGCCCAGGGCACGCTGGAACGCGCCGTCGAGCGCTACATCGCCGGCGAACGGTGACATCGCGATCAGCGTAAGAGCCGCCGCGTCGTGAGTGGGAACAACAGAAAGTCGCGGCGATCTCTACGTTATCTTTTCGCGCCCGGGTTCCGCGCCAACCTTTGACAGGCTTCCATCATTCGTCGCACAATCTCCGATTGCCGTTCCCGGGGAGCGTTCGATGGTCACGACTAAAGTCACGCCACAAGCCAGAGCTGTCAACAATCAGCCGCTCAAGAAGCACCTTGAATTTGAACTCGCGCTCGAGTTCCTGCGCGTCGTAGAAGACGCGGCCATTGCCTCGGCCAAAACCATGGGCCAGGGCAATCGCAAGCACGCCGACCAGGTTGCCGTTGAGGCCATGCGGCGCACCATGGACACGGTGCACATGCAGGGCACCATCGTCATCGGCGAAGGCGAGCGCGACGAAGCTCCCATGCTCTACATCGGCGAGCGCGTAGGCGCGCCCCAGCAGGACGGCATGAGCTTCCCTGAAGTCGATATCGCCGTCGACCCGCTGGAAGGCACTAACCTGTGCGCCACCGGTTCGCCCGGCGCCATCACAGTGCTGGCCGCCAGCGAACGCCATGGCCTGCTGCACGCCCCCGATTGCTACATGGAGAAGCTGGTGGTTGGGCCGTCGTGCAAGGGCGCCTGCGACCTCGATGCGCCGGTCGCCGAAAACCTGAAAGCTATTGCACGCCGCCTCGACCGCGACGTAGAAGACCTGGTCATCGTAGTGCTCGACCGCCCGCGCCACGAAAAACTTGTTGCCGATATTCGCGCCGCCGGCGCTCGCATTCGCCTCATCGGCGATGGCGACCTCTCCGCCGGAATCGCTGCCGCCGTGATCGGCACCGGCGTGCACGCCGTTTTTGGCTCGGGCGGCGCTCCTGAAGGCGTGATTACAGCAGCGGCATTGCGCTGCCTGAACGGCGAAATCCTGGCACGGCTGGTGGTGAACACGCCTGAACTGGAAGAGCGGGTCGCCAAAATGGGCATCACCGACTCCAAAAAAATCTATACCACCCGGGACCTCGCTCCCGGCCGCAACATCATCTTCGCCGCAACCGGCGTCACCGATGGCGCGCTGATGCGCGGGGTGCGCTTCTTCGGTGAAGGCACGCGCGTCAATTCACTGGTCATGACGCTTGAAACCGGCGCTATTCGCTTCGTCGATTCTATCCACCTGGAAAAGAAGCCCGACGTTAAAGTCAGGTTCGCCTAGCCGCGTCTTAGCCCCGCGCGTGTTCCGTGCTGCGGCCGCAAGGCCGACGCCCGGCTTGCGCCCGGAACTCAGGTTTGATCCTGCTCTTCCGCCACAAAAAACACGTGGCCGTGCTGTGCGCAGCGATAGGCCGTCATGGAAGGAAATTCGCGGCTGTTGCCGTTATCGGTAATGGCCGCAGTGGCGTGGGCGGTGCCGCTCAACTGCTCGACCGGCCCAGTTCCACACACCGGACAAACTTTGGGGCGCTGCAAATTCTGCCTCCGACTCGTTCCGCAATCGCGGGCAGCGACGCGCGCTGCTCGATTGCCCAGGAGGGTTGGTGGATCGCCTGTTGTGGATTTACTCGGTTATGCTTTTCAGAAAATTTTCCAGGTTTGAGAACCTGACGAAGAAGACGTGCCCTTGTTCGCAACGGTAGGCCGCTACGCCTCCCGCCTTCTGTTCGAGTCCTTCAATTTTAGCAATGACGGTCACCTTTTGCGAAAGCGCCGTAACGGCTTCCGTCCTGCACACCGGACACATGCGAACCGGCATTTCGTTCCTCTCCATGGCCCCTGCCGCGCTGCTGGAATGCGGCTGCTTACGTTTCTCCGCGGCCGGGCGGGCGCCCGGGCCGGTTTCTTATGCTGGCCGCCAGAATTAAGCGACCGGCGCAGCGGTTCCGTTTAAACCTAACTGCCGGCCGCTTTCCCCATGCTGCGCAGGCCTTCAGAACCGGCCTCGCGCTTTTCCATCGTGACGAAAAAGATGTGCGCGCTGGCGCACTGATAGGCGGCAACTCCTTCAGCCAGCTCTCCGCCTGCCCTGATCGCGTTCAACTCATAGCTCTGCAAAATGCGGACGGTCAACGTTCCGCAGAAGGGACACGCGTGCGCGCTGTAAAGACGCGTTTTCATTTAAATTAAAGGAGCTGAGCGGAAGAATTGTACTTCAACTGTCAACCTGCCGATTTCCACAGCACGCATTTTCAATGCCTTGCAGGCCAGGATCCGCCCGGCCCGCGATTTGGCATCCTGCGGCAGCATTCCGGCCTCTTAACCGGCATAGCGCATTGCTGACACTTCCAGCACGACGCCCGAAGTGCGCGCAGCAGGTAATGGCCGTGGCAGAAGAAAACCAGCCCGATTACTTCATGCCGGGTGACCGCGTGCCCGCATCGGGCATTTATCGCGTCATCCACGAAGGCCATCGCGCAATTCACGCCGTTTGCGCCGTCAAGGGCGATACTTTCCCTGATTGCCGCCGCTGCAAGAACGCGGTGCGCTTTGAGCTGTGGATGGAAGCCGATTACCTCAATCAGGATTGGGACCTGAGCGGCCCCAACCTGGCGCTGGCAGGCTGAGCCGGCTCGCTGAGAAAACCCTCGCACTTCCTGATGCACATTAATGCACCGGGCCGCGATTCGCAGCCCTGACGTTACGCCTGGTACACCGTTTTGCCGCCTACCACGGTGCGCACCAGCTTGATGTCTTTGATCTTTTCAACGTCGGTGGTGTGCGGGTCTTCGGCAAAGATCACAAAATCTGCAAGCTTGCCGGGCGTAATGGAGCCTTTGATGTGCTCCTCGCGCGTGTCATAGGCGCCGTTCAGCGTGTTGATGCGAATGGCTTCGTCGATGGTCACGCGCTGGTTTGCGCCCCACGTCTGCCCGTTCCACCCTTTGCGCGTCACCATGCCCTGGATGGCCATGCGCGGGTCGAACGGCCCCGGAGGAAAGTCGGAACCGCCGGTGGCCACTACACCGGCGTCAAGCATGCTGCGGAAGGCCATGGCGCGCTGCATCAGCTCTTCGCCGTAGAAGTGAAATTTATCGGCGTTGTAATACGCGTACGTGTTGAACATGGCCGGCATCGCGCCAATCGCCTTGATCCGCCGCACCAGGTCATCGTTGATCAACGTGCAGTGCGTGATCTTGAAGCGCGTGTCGGCGCGCGGAACCAGTTTCAGCGCGCGTTCATAGGCGGTCAGCATCATGGCAATCGCCACGTCGCCGTTGGCATGGCAGTTTGGCCGGATGCCCGCGCGATGCATGCGCTCGACCCAGGCGTTCAGGTCTTCTTGCGTGGTCGTGATGTTGCCCTGGTAAGGCGGCGTGATGTCGCGATACGGAACGCTGATCGCCATAGTGCGCTCGGAAAACGAACCGTCGAGCGTGTGCTCGGCCGTGGCCCCCAGGCGAATCCAATCATCGCCAAAATCGGTGCGGAGGCCGGCGGCAATCATCGCCTCCACGATCTTGGCGTCCGGCTCGTAATAAACGCGGTGCAGCAGTTCACCGCGCTCGCGCACCTCCTGCAGCGCGTTCAAATCGCCGCCTTCGTGGCACGCGCTGGTGATGCCGTAACGGACGAACTGCTTTGAAATGTAAGCCAGCCCGTCGCGGTTGCGCTGCAGCTCCTGCTCAGCCGTGTAGGCGGGCCGCTTGCCGGCATTGCGGAAGGCGCCGTTTGCGCGGTCAGTCACTCGCCCGTTCAGTTCGCCATTGGGGTCGCGGTCGAAGGTGCCGCCCGCGGGATTAGCGGCGCTCCGGGTGACGCCGGCCAACTCGAATGCCTTGCTGTTGTAAAACGAAGTGTGCCCGCCCCGGTGATGCACCTCGACCGGATGCTGGTTTGAAACCTGGTCAAGATCGTGGATGTTCAGCTCACGCTTGTCCTTGACCTTGGTGTCATCAAAAAATTCGCCCACCACCCAGTAGCCGGGCGGCGTTTTCATCGCGCGCTCGCGCAGCTTGTCAATAATGCTCTGGATCGTGACGAATTCCACTTCGTAGGGATTGCCTACAATCACGTCGTAGAGCAATGTGTCGCCGGGGGCGTGGTTGTGGCAATCGATGAACCCGGGCGTAACCGTCATTTGCGCTGCATCGATCAACTGCGTGTTCCGGCCGCGCAAGCCGCTGATGTCGCTGCTCGTGCCCACGGCAACAAAGCGGCCGTTTTTTATCGCGAATGCCTCAGCGCGCGGAAGCTTTGCATCGACGGTATAGACCTTCGCGTTCGTCACGATAAGGTCAGCGTCGGTCGGCCGTCCGGTATCGCCTTCCGCGTTGCCTTGCGCGTATGGTTTGAGCGGCCAGCCGATCGTGGCTGCCAGCGCAGCGGCTGCGGTTCCCAAAAATCCCCTGCGGTTTTGGTTTTCGCTCATGAGCTCTCCCGGCGGCGACGAGTGAGCCTGCCGTCGCGGCCAACAGTGTAATGCCTCGGTCGAGCGGAATCGCCCTAAAGCCGGTGGTTTGGGTGGATGCCGCGCAGCAGCGCGCGAAATCAATAGTTCCGGCCTCGCCGCCCTGCAAGTACAATCTGAGCCTTGCATGACTGACGGCAAGAGCGGCGACGTCGTCAACATCGCGGCCAGGCGGCCCATCCGCGTGTTGCTGCTCGATGACCGCGAGGAAAACCTGATCCTGCGCTCCGCCATCTTGCGGCAAAACGGCTACGAAGTCGTGACCAGCTCGTCCATCGAAGAAGCGCAGCAGCGCCTGCCGCAAATCGATATCGCGGTGCTTGATTACCACCTGGGCGCCGGGAAGTTCGGCACCGATGTGGCCGAATCACTGCGGCGCGAGCGGCCGCAGGTACCCATCATCATCTTGAGCGCAACGCTGGAGCGCCGCTTCGGCGGCATCGCCGACATGCATCTGCTGAAAGGCTACAGCTCGGTTGACGATCTGCTGGCTGCCTTGCGGCACTTTGAAGCCAAGCGTCGGGGCAAGCCGGTGGTGATTGACGCGCGCGACTTCTACTACTCGCGCATCTCCATGGCCATGGGCGACGACGCGGTGCTTGAAATTCTTGATGCTGAGGGCAACTGGCAGTTTGTGAACGATTACTTCGCCGGCCTGTTCGACAAGAAGCGGCAATGGTTCACCGGCCGCAATATGTTTGAAACGTTTCCTGAGCTCGGCGAAGACTGGCGCGAAATCGTGCGCACCGTGGCTGAAACCCGCGAAACCTACATCGACCGCAGTTTCCGCGGCATTCCCAATCTGCCGCGCAAGAACCCGCGCTACATCTGGAACGTGCTCGCCTTCCCGCTCAAGCTGCACGACGACCGCAACGGGGTGGCGCTCAGCGCGCGCATTATCGAGAAAAAAACCTTATAGGATTGGCGAGCGGCCGGCGCGCTATTGCACGGTCAGCACGATGTTGGTTGACGCAGCCACATTGGCCGCTTTATCGACACCGCTGATGGTCAGGCTGTAGGTTCCGGTCGCAATGTTCGATGACGAACTGCTGCCGCAGCCGGCCATGAGCGCAAGCGTCGCCATCGCAAGCACCGCGCGCAGGCCGCGTCGTGTGGTCTTTCCGGCAATGATGAGAAGGCAAATTATCAGCAGCGCAACGCGCAGCGGCCACGCTCCTGCCATCCGCGGCGCCCAGCTTTGCTTGAAACCCGCCGCGAGCCGCGTGCCTGCCGAGTGCCCGCCGCCCAGCGCCGCCGCTTTTGGGCAACCGGATGACGTAGTGAAAATCGTCATCGAGGCTGTCACCGGCGCTGTGCCTGAAACCGCCGTATCGGGCGCGGTGAAGCACGGAATCTGCGTCTGCGAAAGGCTCGTCACCGTGAACGAAACCGTGCCGGTGTAGCCGTTCAGCGGCGTGATCGTGATGGTCGAAACGCCCGAGCTGCCCGCAGCCACCGTCACGCTGGTCGCGCTGATCACAAACGTTTTTTGCGCCACCGTCAGCGTTACGGTGCCGACCGAGCTGGCATAGTTCTGGTCGCCGGAGTAGCGCGCCGTGATCACGTGCGTGCCTGAGGCGGCTGAGAACGTGTAGCTGGCAGTGCCGCCCGTAAGCGCCAGCGACGAGTTGACGGTGGTCTGGTCCACCACCACCGACACGCTGCCGGTCGGCGTCACCGAGCCGGAGTTCGCAGGAGCAACCGTGATCGTGATTACGTCGCTCGCGCCGGAGAGCGGCGTGATGCTTGCCGGCGAAACACTTGTGATCGTGGGCTGCGGCGCGTTCTGGGCCGCGGCCGAAGCCGGCAGGCACAGCAACGCCCCCAGCATCGCGGCGCACACCCTGCCGTTCAGGTAATTGCTCTTCCTCATCAGTTGAACTGATTATATCTGCGCCGATTGGCGGCTGCTCTCGGGGCGGCAACGCAAGGCGAAGCCGCAGCAAGGCCGGCGTCTCGCGCCAGGTAGGTACGGGAGGATCAACTAGCTGCTACACGAAAGCTGAGGCGGGTCAGCTCGCTTTCCGCGGCTCAACCGCGCCTTCGCGAATAAAGAATTGCGCTGAGCAGGTTTCGCTGCCACAGATGACCGGCAGCAGCCCGACGATTTGCCGGCGCGTAATCAGGCCGAGCGTGCCGCATTCCGGGCAGGCCAGCACCGCCCAGAACGGGTCAGCGGTTTCACCGACTTCGCCGGCGTTCTCCAGGACAAACAGCGTTCCGGGCGACATCTGCTCCGGGATCCACGTGCTCAGTACGTTGAGTTCCGCGACCATCCTCGCCCTCCTGCCAAAACGCCGGCGCAATGCGGCACCGGGGCTTCGACTATTCGAACTTCAGCGATTGGGCTTGTGGAAGTCAAAATAAAAGGCCGCGGGAGTAACCCAACGGTAACCGTCTGCTAGTCTGACTTGCCATGACCCTGACCATCAACGGCGAGCAGCGCCGGTTTGAACGCGAGATGACGCTGGCCCAGCTGCTTGAGGCGCTCGGCATGAAGGCCGACCGCGTCGCCGTGGAGCTGAACCGCCAAATCGCGCAGCGCAGCCGCTGGAGCGAAACCGCCCTGCACGATGGCGACCAGCTTGAGATTGTGCATTTTGTCGGCGGCGGCGCCGGGTTCGCACCGGCCTCAGCGCGACAGCCACTGCTGAATCGTGCCCTCGCGGGCGGCAGCCACCGCGGCGCGATGTTGCTCGCGCAGCGCCTGCTGGCAATCGCCGTCGGAAAGCGCCGGAGCGGCTTCGTTGGTTACTTTGCCCACGCATTTGCCCAGGACAAACACGTGCGTCTGCATTAGGCGTTCGCGCACCCGGAATTCGCTTTGCAGGTGGTAGCAATCGGCCCCGCAAACCACGTCAGTATTGAACCCGAAGACCATTGCCACTGATTTAGCGCAGATTCGCGGCCGTGGCAAAGCATTTTGGCGGCAGCCACCGTTACCTCCGGGCATCGCCTGGCCGGCGCCGGAATGCGCCGCCTGCGCAAGAGCCCATGCCGTTGCCACCCCGGCTGCAGCGCGCAAGAGCAGAGCGCAAAAAAGGAGACGGTTGCCGCCGTCTCCTTTGCAAAACGTTGCTGCTGGTTTAGTGGCCGCGGCGGTCGTGGACTAAGTCGCGCCGGTCGTTGTGGATATCGCGATGGTCCTTGCGGGCGTCCTTGCGGTCGCTGCGCAGGTCCTTCTTGTCGGCGTGAATGTCGCGATTATCGGCGCGAAGGTCTTTGCGGTCGCTACGAATGTCGCGATTGTCCTTGGCAAGGTCTTTCGCATCGCCGTTGCGGTCGGTGCGGTCCTTCGCCAGGTCCGTGCGGTCGGCCTTCAAGTCGCTCTTATCGGCGCTGATTTTCTGCGCGCTGGCGCCATCTTTCTCGTCGCGGTAAAGCTCGCGACGGTCCTGGCTCATGTCGCGCTTGTCGTGGTTGATGTCGGTCTGATCCTTGCGCAGGTCGCGCCCGTCCTTGTTGCGGTCCTGCACGTCCTGGCGAACATCCTTGCGGTCGGCGCTGCGGTCAGCGTAGTCCTGGCTCAGGTCTTTTTTGTCGGAGCGAATGTCCTTGCGGTCGTTCCGGAAGTCGCGCCGGTCCTGCCGCAGGTCTTTTCGGTCTGATGAAGTGTCGGTTTGAGCGGTGGTGCCGCCCGTGGTTGAAGTTGACGATTGCGCTGCCATTACGCCTGCCGTCCCGAGCACGAGCGCCAGCAGCGTGGTTCCTGTTCGTTTCATCTGCGTTCTCCTGCCGAACCGCGGTGCTTTACCGAATTGCAGCGCCCGCTTTCGGACTGAGCTAGTCAGCTCCTGTGGGAATGAAACAGCTTGCGCTCGGAAATGTCGCTCCCGCCAGTGCACAAAAGTACGATTTCTTTAGTAACCCCCGGGCTGCGGCCGCGCCAGGGCAAGCATGTTGCTGAAAACAGGCGTAATCTGCGTGCGGCCTATTTCGCCGGCACCATGACCATCTGGTTGGGCTGGGCCCCCACTGGCACGGTGGTGATCAGCGAGCGCTCGGCGCTGTGCTTCGAGCTGGAGGGTAACGGCGCCGTGCGCACTACAGCCACGTCGCCGGCGCGCGCGTCAGCCACAAAAAGGAAGTTGCCGCTGCCGGTCAGCGCCAGCGCATCCGGCCCGCTGCCCACCTGCACCACGCCCGCCACCGCGCCATCGCCAATGCTGTAAACCGCCACCGTCGATGAGGCGAAGTTGCTGACGTAAAGCAGCGAGTTATCGGGCGTGACCAGGCCGCGCACCGGGTTGTTGCCGATCAGGTAGCTGCCGGCCACGTCATTTGAAGTCGTCTCGATGATCGAAATCGTGCCGGCGCCGTAGTTCATCACGAACAATTCACCGCCATCGGGCTTCAGCGCCAGCGCCACCGGCGTGCCGCCTACGTCCAGGTTGGCCAGCAGCGCGTCGCTCGAATTCGCCTTCCCTTTCAACGCCACGGCTGCAACCTGTGCCGAGCCTGAACACGCCACGAAGGCCTTGCTGGAATCGGGCAGGATCACGATGTCGCCGGGCTCTGCGCACACCGGCAGCGTCGCCCGCACCCGCAGCGCCTCAGCGTCAATGATTGAAACGCTGTTTTCGCCGAAGTTAGAAACCACCACGGTCTTGCCGTCGGGCGAAACCTGCGCCACACCGGGCTTGGCGCCTACGCCGATGTTCGCCACCACCGCTCGCCTGGCCAGGTCAAGCACTGAAATATTGGCCGAGCCTGAATTCGCCACGTATCCGCGCTTGCCATCGGCAGAAACGGAAATGAAGTAGGGCGCGCGGTGCACTCCCACGGTCGCGACGACGGTGTTCCGGTCAGCGTCAATAAAGCTGACGTTGTCTGACTCGCTGTTGACCACGTAGAGCTCGCGCCGCGCTCGGTTGAAGGCAATTCCGGTGGGATCGCGGCCGACGGCAATTGTCTTGACCACGGCGAAGCCGCGGCTGGGCCGCGTATCGATCACGCTGACCATGTTGCTGCGCCCGTTGGTGACGTAGCAATATTCGGCGTCCGACCCGGCCGCGCCTCGATGGCACGATATAAACGCCATCGCCAGCGCGAGGACCAACGCGGCCCTGCAGCGGAATCGAATGAAATGGAATGTCAAAGGCGGCACGAGCAAACGAACGTAGCACAAACGCGGTCAACCTGGCGCTGCCGGATCGCGGCGCTCTAGCCTGCGTGCGCCGGCTGCGATGCCAGCCTTTGCGGCGCCGCCGCCCGCGCTTCCGCCACCGGCTGCGGCACCTGCCGCCGCACCACCGGCGCGATCTGCCTGATCTCCTCCATCAGCGCCGCGAACTGCTCCGGATACAGCGACTGCATGCCGTCAGACAAGGCGCGGTCAGGATTGTTATGCACTTCGATCAGCAATCCATCCGCTCCCACCGCCACGGCGGCGCGCGAGAGCGGCGTGACTTTATTGCGCTTGCCGGTGCCGTGGCTGGGATCGACCAGGATCGGCAGATGGCTCAGGCGCTGCACCGCTGGGACCACGCTCAGGTCGAGCGTGTTGCGCGTGTGGTCGGCGAAAGTGCGAACACCGCGCTCGCACAGCGCCACGTTGTAGTTGCC
>JAJPJZ010000070.1 GCA_021323935.1 Terriglobia bacterium
GCGTGGCATGCGCCGAATCAGGCGCAATCTTCGCATAGGCGCGCGCGGCGCTCACCCCTTTGGGCGCAAGCACCGGGTTGTCATAGCAATGGATCAAATAATGGGCGACGCCGGGGTGGTTCGGCATCTTCTCAAACAGGGGCTCGAGAATGTCGCCGCACTTCTGCCGGTTGGGAGAAGCTGGATCGCTGCCGGCGCTTTCGTCCAGCGAGAGCGCGTAGAAGATGGCGGCCTCGTCGTCGCCCGGATTTGCGGAATGCACGTCGGCCATGGCGTCAGAAAATTTCTTCGAGCGCGCGCTTAGCGGCACGTCAGCATCCGCGTAGATGGCCGAAACCGCCTGGATGAACTGCTTCTCGCGCGGGCTGGTCTGCGGGTCTGCGTCAGCCGCGGCTTGCGCCTGGGCGGCGAATTTATGTCCGGCCGCAACGTCAATTTCGCCCCACAGCGCGTGGAACTCGGTCATGGCCGCGCCCCAGTACGCCATGGCGCAGTGCGGGTCGGCTTTGGCGACGGCAAGGAATGTGTCGCGCGATTCGTCGTATTCGAATGAGTGCAGCAGGGCGACGGCGTGATTGAAATTGCCCTGCACGTCGGGCCTGCAGGTAGTTTGAAAATTCACCGTGCCCAGGCCTGCCGCCGCACCCGCCGGCTGCGCCCAGGCTGCGGCTGCCCACAGCGCCATCATAAGAACCAGCGCGCGTTTCATGTTGCCTCCGTTGCTGCTCTAAATTTTACGCCGGCCGGCCGGCGCGAGATTGCGGCGTGTTCCTGCGCTCGAAAGCGAAAACTTAAACCGGTACAATGGAGCATGATTCACTTCCCCGTACCTGAAGCGCTCACCTTCGACGACGTCCTGCTCCTGCCCGCCCGCTCCGATGTAGTTCCCGCCACGGTTTCCACTGCGACCAGAATCAGCCGCAATCTTACTCTGAATATCCCGATTGTCAGCGCCGCAATGGACACCGTGACCGAGTCGCGCATGGCCATCGCGCTGGCGCAGCAGGGCGGCATCGGCATCGTGCACCGCAACCTGACGATTGAGCAGCAGGCCGGGGAAGTGGACAAGGTGAAGCGCTCGGAAAGCGGCATGATCGTTGACCCGATCACGATGTCGCCCGACGACAAGATCAGCGACGCTCTGGAAGTGATGCGGCGCTACCGCATTTCAGGCGTTCCCATTACCAAGAACAAGAAGCTGGTCGGCATTTTGACCAATCGCGACCTGCGCTTTGAGACGCGGCTTGATATTCCCATCAGCAAGGTGATGACGAAGGAGAATCTCATCACCGTTCCGGTCGGCACCACGCTTGAAGACGCAGAAAAAATCCTGCATAAGCACCGGGTTGAAAAGCTGCTGGTGGTTGACGATAAGTACGCGCTCAAGGGCCTCATCACCGTTAAAGACATTCAGAAGAAGCTGAAATATCCGAATGCGGCCAAAGATCCGCAAGGGCGGCTGCGCTGCGGCGCGGCCGTCGGCGCCACCGGCGATTTCCTGGAGCGCGCGCAGGAGATGGTGCGCGCGAAAGCAGACCTGCTGACGATTGACAGCGCCCACGGCCACACCGCGCGCGTGATCGATGCGGTGAAAGCCATCAAGGCGAAGCTGCCGGAAACCGACCTGATCGCCGGCAATGTCGCCACCTTCGATGGCGCATGCGAGCTAATTCGCGCCGGTGTTGACGGCGTGAAGGTGGGAATTGGGCCGGGCTCCATCTGCACCACGCGAATCGTGACCGGCGCCGGGGTTCCGCAGATAACAGCCATTGCTGAGAGCGCGCGCGCCGCGCGCGACGCCGATGTGCCGATCGTGGCCGATGGCGGCGTCAAGTATTCGGGCGACATCACCAAGGCGCTGGCGGCCGGCGCTTCAGTCGTGATGATCGGCTCGCTGTTTGCGGGCACGGATGAAAGCCCCGGCGAGACGATTCTGTACCAGGGCCGCGCCTTTAAGACCTATCGCGGGATGGGGTCGCTCGCTGCCATGTCGGCGACCGGCGCGGGCGCCGAGCGCTACATGCAGGCGGTGGAGAACGATGCCTCGCCCGTGGCCGGCGGAGAAGACGGCGAGCAGGGCAACCGGCTCGCCAAGCTCGTGCCGGAAGGCATTGAAGGGCGCGTGCCTTACCGCGGCACTATGGCAGCCATGGTCTATCAACTGGTGGGAGGGTTGCGATCGGGCATGGGATACGTGGGCTGCAGCAGCATCGCCGAGCTGCAGCAGAAGGCGCGCTTTGTTCGCATCTCAGGCGCGGGCCTGCGCGAAAGCCACGTGCACGACGTCATCATTACGCGTGAAGCCCCGAACTACGCTGCCGAATGAGCAGCCGCAGCCAATCCAACGTGCTGGCGCAACCCGAGCCGCGCCCCAGGTTCAGCTTTCGGCCGTGGGTGCTGCCGCTGCTCTGGGTCACGATGATCGCGCTCGGCGGCGGCGACACACTCTCCTCGGCGCACACTTCCTCATGGCTGGGCTCGCTGCTTGCCGGGCTGCACTTGAGCCACAAGAAGCTGCTCGA
>JAJPJZ010000255.1 GCA_021323935.1 Terriglobia bacterium
AGCGCGCTGATGCGCGCGCTGCTGCAGAGCGCTGCGCCCCGGCTGGCAGTGGTGGCGCTCGGCAGCCCGTATCTTGCCCAGCAGTTTCCCGAAATTCAGACCTATTTGTGCACATTTTCAAACGAGAAAGTTTCAGAAACCAGCGCGGTGCGCGCGCTGTTTGGCGAAATTACAATTCACGGAAGATTGCCGGTCACGATTCCCGCCATCGCCGCGCGCGGCGCCGGCATTGACCGGCAGGCTGCGCCTGCGCCGCAGCAGGCCGTGGCCGCGCGCCAGTAACGGTGGGGATTTCAAAGGGGGAGAGCATGCAGATCAGCCGATTCATCAAATTGCTTCCGGGCCTCGCCCTATCGGCGGCAGCGCTCACGCTTCTGCCGGGATGCAGCGTGTCGCACAGCAAGACCGATAAGGGCGAGGAAGTCACCATCAAGACGCCGGTCGGCGGCATGAACGTGAATGAGAATGTTGACCCGAAGCAGACCGGGTTCAGCGTCTATCCCGGGTCGCGGCCGCACCACGGCGATCACGACGATTCCGGCTCGGTCAACATGGACATGTTTGGAATGAAGATCGTGGTGGCATCGTTCGAGGCCGACGATGCTCCCGAGAAGGTCGCCGATTATTACGACAAGGAAATCAAGAAATACGGTGCGGTGTTGCAGTGCAAGGGCAGCGGTATGCGCTTCACGCCTCACTCCAGCTCCGGCGACGGCTGGGGCTGCGAACACGGCGAGGCCTCTGACATCAAGGCGGCAGCCACCGGCGACGGCCTGGAGTTGAAGGCCGGCAGCAAGAACAATATGCACATTGTTGCCGTAAAGCCCAAAGGCAGCGGCACCGAGTACGCGCTGGTTTATATCCGTACCGGCCGGGGCGACAGCATTTAGGCTTCAGCAAGCGCCGGGCGCTGCCGCAGGAGAACGCGCAAAAATTGAATCGCGGAATTGTCGACGTCATCCGGTTGCTGAGGAGGAACCCACGTGCTGTCGCTGATTGAAGCCATTCAAAAAGAATTTCGCGACGAAGTACCGGCCACGCGGCGGGTGCTGGAAAGAGTGCCCACCGAAAAGCTTGGCTGGAAGCCGCATCCCAAGTCTCGATCGCTCGGAGAACTGGCGTTTCACGTTGCCAACCTGCCCGGCATGGCGGACCGGATCATCAACTTTGACGAGTTCTCGCCGGGCGGCGCACCTCCACAGAATGCGGGCAGCGCAGATGAGATTCGCGCGGCGTTCGAAAAGAGCGTGGGCGCGGCCGAGCAGGCATTCGCGAAGCTCGACGAACAGCGCGCCATGGGCGATTGGCGGCTGGTGTACCAGGGCAGGGAGATCGTGCGCAAGTCACGGGTTGCGGCGCTGCGGACGAACATGCTGAACCATATGTACCACCATCGCGGCCAGCTCTCGGTTTACCTGCGGCTGCTGGACGTGCCGCTGCCCATGGTCTATGGGCCGACCGCCGACGAAAATCCGTTTGTGAAGTGACGTGGCGCAGCGCTTGCCCGCCTCGCGTGGCGACATCTGCAGTGCCCAAGCTGCATAAGCAGTTTTGGTAAACTTTCGCGCATGAAAATGAAAGTTGTAGTGATTGCAGCCGTTCTGCTTTTCACCGGCGTGGCCTTCGCCCAGGATTGGGCGGTGAAGACGCTGGAGCAGTCGCCGCGGCATGGCGAATGGGTGACGGTGAAGGCCGGGGACCGCAACGTGTCGGCTTTCGTCGTGTATCCCGAGAGCAAGAAGAAGGCGCCGGTCGTAATCGTCATCCACGAAATTTTCGGCATGACCGATTGGGTGCGAACCGTGGCCGATAAGCTGGCGGCGAATGGATACATCGCCATTGCGCCGGACCTGCTCTCCGGGTTCGGGCCGAATGGCGGCCGGTCAACCGACTATCCGAATGTTGACGCTGCGCGCGAAGCCGTGGGCAAGCTGCCGCCTGAAGCGGTCACGGAAGACCTGAACGCCGTGGCGGATTACGTCAAAAAGCTGCCGGCCTCGAACGGCAAGCTGGCGGTGGTGGGCTTCTGCTGGGGAGGATCGCAGTCGTTCCGCTTTGCTACTGACCGCAAGGACTTGAGCGCTGCGTTTGTGTTCTATGGAACGGCGCCGAACGCAGGCGCGCAGGCGCAGTTCACGCCTGATGCCGCTGCGCTTGCGCGCATCACGGCGCCGGTTTACGGATTCTATGCCGGCAACGATGCTCGCGTTGACGCCACCATTGATGCCACTCGCCAGGCCATGCAGGCGGCAGGGAAGAAGTACGACCCTGTTACTTATGAGGGCGCAGGACACGGCTTCATGCGGGCCGGCGAAGATCCCAGCAATACCAATCCGGCCAACAAAACCGCGCATGACCAGGCCTGGCAGCGCTGGCTCGATTTGCTGAAGAAGATGTAGCTGCGAGGCCGGCCGAAGCTCAGCCCAAGTGGCAGGCAAGCTGGCTACGCTATATTGTGGCGCGATGATTCGCGCCGCAATTCTTTTTCTCTGCCTCACGCTTAGTCATGCTGCTTTTGCGCAGAAGGCCGCAGCCCACCCGGCCGCGACGGGGTTAACTCAAACCCAGGTTGAAGCCGGCGATCCGGTCGCCGATCCCCGCGCGGTCGTAATCAGCGGCCATGCGCGGTTTACCGTGCTGACGCCGCAGCTTGTGCGCATGGAGTGGTCAGAGGCGAGCACATTTGAAGATCA
>JAJPJZ010000258.1 GCA_021323935.1 Terriglobia bacterium
CGGAATTTGAAACGTTAATGAGCGACATCACCACACTTCACTACCTCGTTGTTGCCGCCGGCCTGTTTATGCTCGGCACCATCGGCGTGCTGACGCGGCGCAACGTGATCATCATCTTGATGTCGATTGAGCTTATCTTGAACGCCGTGAACCTGAACCTGGTGGCGTTTTCGCGGATGTATGACGTGCACGGGCAGGTGTTCTCCATCTTCATCATTACGGATGCCGCCGCCGAGGCAGCCGTCGGGCTCGGTATCCTGATTGCTTTTTTCCGAAACAAAGAAACCACCAACGTCGATGAAGTGGATTTGATGAAGTGGTGAGGTTCGCATCCGGAAGCGGCGAAGCGATTGTGTGCGAGAGCACGGGTGCACGATAGCGGTTCGGGCAAGATCGAACGGCCGGGGGCCGAAGGCTGACGATGAACGCAGGCTTCTTCTTAGCAAACATCTGGGTGATCCCGTTGCTGCCGCTGTTCGGCGCAACCGTCATGTTCTTTTTCGGGCGCGGCAGCCGGCCGCGGCCGCTGCTCGCGCATGAGGGTCACGACCACGGCGGCCATCATGAGCCGCACCCCACGCCTGCAGGCGATGCGCACACCACCCAGCACCACGCGCACGATGACGCGCACGCCAGTTCGGCTCACGATGCTTCGGCCCCCGCCGGCCATGGCGCCGCCCACGCCAGCCACGGACACGCGGAAGAGTCGCGCTGGGCCAACCCTGAGGCACCGCACTCATTCGTGAATGCTTTTTGCGTAGGCGTGATCGTGGTGGCTTTTATCTGGTCATGCCTGGCGTTCCTGCAATACACCCAATTCGCGGGGGGAACCGGCAAGCCATTCGAGAAGGTGATTTACACCTGGCTGGGCACCGGCAGCAACGGCATTCCGTACCAGACGCAGTCAGGCGCCGCCGCGCCGTTGCACGCTGATGCCGGCTTTTTGCTCGATCCGCTCTCCGGCATTTGGCTGCTGTTCGTCACCGGGGTCGGCATGCTGATCCACATTTACAGCACCGGCTACATGGCGCACGACGGCGGCTACTACCGCTTTTTCGGCTACCTGAACCTGTTCATGTTTTCCATGCTGACGCTCATCCTGGGAAACAACTACGTGATGATGTTCGTAGGCTGGGAGGGCGTAGGCCTGTGCTCGTATCTGCTGATTGGCTTTTACTTCCACCGCCATTCGGCTTCCACCGCGGCCAACAAGGCATTCATCGCCAATCGAGTTGGCGACGCCGGTTTTATTCTTGGGATGTTCACGATTGCCTGGTACTTTGGCTCGCTGCAGTTCACGCGGGTCACGGAACTGGCGCGCTCCGGCGCGTATCACATCGGCGACCCCATCATCACGGCGGCCTGCCTGCTGCTGTTCGTGGGCGCATGCGGCAAATCGGCGCAGGTGCCGCTCTACGTCTGGCTGCCTGACGCCATGGAAGGCCCCACGCCGGTTTCAGCCCTGATCCACGCCGCAACCATGGTCACGGCCGGGGTTTACATGGTGGCGCGCTCGAATGCGCTGTTTACGCTGGCGCCCACGGCAATGGAAGTCGTGGCCATCATCGGCGCGATTACAGCGATCTTCGCGGCATCGATTGGCCTGGTGCAGAACGACATCAAGCGAGTGCTGGCATATTCCACGGTGTCGCAGCTCGGCTACATGTTCCTGGCGCTCGGCGTGGGCGCATTTGCCGCCGGCGTCTTCCACGTGTTCACGCACGCATTCTTCAAGGCGCTGCTGTTCCTGGGCTCAGGCTCAGTGATCCACGCGCTCTCAGGCGAGCAGGACATGCGGCGCATGGGCGCGCTGGCCCGGAGGATCCCGACCACGTACAAGACCATGCTGATTGCGACGCTGGCAATCGCGGGGATCTTCCCGTTCGCCGGCTTCTTTTCGAAAGACGAGATCCTGTGGCAGGCCTGGGCGCACGATTCCACCGGTTACCGGCTGCTGTGGGCCGTCGGCTACGCGGCTGCGTTCATGACCGCGTTCTACATGTTCCGGCTGATGTACCTGACATTCTGGAGCCGCGAACGCGAGGCGCCCGAAGTGCTCGATCACGTGCACGAATCGCCAAAGTCGATGACTGTGCCGCTCATCATCCTGGCATTCTTCTCGCTGTTCGCCGGCTTCCTGGGCTTCCCCGAAAGCCTGGCGCGGGTGGTGGGCTACCACGGCCAGACGAACCGGTTTGAGGCATTCCTGAACCCGGTGTTCGCCAAAGAAGCGCAACAGTTTGAGCGCACCGGCGAAGCTCGCCAGCTCGCTGCAGGCGAGCGCGAAGAGGAAAAATCCAGCCCGGTGGAATACGTCCTGATGTTCGCGTCAATCGGCATCGCGCTGACGGGCTGGGGACTGGCGCACAAGGCGTATAGCACCGCATCGGGCGATTACAAGGAGCCGCTGTACCGTGCTGCTCCCCCGGTGTATACCACGCTGCTTCACAAGTATTACGTCGATGAGGCTTATGACACGGTGTTCACCGGCCGCCGCCGGCTGGGCAATGTGCGGCTGGGCGCCATGGGCCTGGGGACTGCATTTTGGAAATTCGACGCAGACGTGGTCGATGGCGCCGTGAATGGCGCCGGCTGGCTCACCCGGGGCACCGGCCGGGTGTCAAGCTGGTGGGACAAGTGGATCATCGATGGCCTGCTGGTCAACGGCCCGGCCATCGTCATTCGCGGACCACTGTCATGGGGTACGCGACTGCTGGAGTGGGGCCAGGTGCAGTTTTATGCGTTAGTGATGACGGCGGGAGTCCTTGGCTTCATTGCGTACTACGTCTGGAAATAATTCCAGGGACTTGCCGACTTGAGTTAACAAGGTAAAAATGGCAAACCACATTCTTTCAGTCATTCTCTTCCTGCCGCTGGCCGGGGCCATCGTGCTGCTGTTCCTGCCGCGCGAGAACAAGAATGCCATTCGCTGGGTTGCGAACATGTTCGCGCTGGCCGGGTTCATCATTTCGCTGCCGCTGGTTCCAATGTTTTGGGCAGTGAAAGACCAGCCCGGATTCAAGTTCGTTGAGGGCGGCGCAAATAACTGGATTCCTTCCATCGGCGCCGGCTATCACATCGGCATTGATGGCATCAGCTTCCTGCTGATCATGCTCACCACGCTGCTGGGCTGGATTGCCGTGCTGTGCTCCTGGACGGCAATTCAGGAGCGGGTGAAGGAATATTACGTCTGGTTCCTGGTGCTGCAGGCCGGAATGCTCGGCGTCTTCATGGCGCTTGATTTCTTCCTGTTTTACGTTTTCTGGGAAGTCATGCTGGTCCCGATGTACCTGCTCATCGGCATCTGGGGCGGCCCCCGCAAGCTCTATGCCGCCATCAAGTTCTTCCTCTACACGCTGGCCGGCTCGGTGCTGATGCTGCTCGGCATCCTGTTCCTCTATTTCCATCACCATGGAATGACGGGCGAATACACGTTTGACATTCAGAAGATCTATCAGACTTCGCCCTCGATCACCGGCACGGCGGCAGTGCTGCTGTTCTTTGCGTTTTTCATCGGCTTTGCCATCAAGGTGCCGATGTTCCCCTTCCACACCTGGCTTCCCGATGCGCACGTCGAAGCGCCTACGGCAGGCTCCGTCATCCTTGCCGGCGTTCTGCTGAAAATGGGCACGTACGGCCTGATCCGCTTCTCCATTCCGCTGTTCCCGCGCGTCGCCATGAACCCGACCGTGCGCGGCTGGATGATCGGGCTTTCGATTGTCGGCATTATTTACGGCGCGCTGGTTTCGCTGATGCAGAAGGACATGAAAAAGCTGGTGGCGTATTCGTCGGTAAGTCACCTGGGCTTCTGCACGCTCGGCATCTTTGCGTTGAACCCGCTCGGCCTCAGCGGGTCTGTGATCCAGCAGATTAACCACGGGATTTCTACCGGCGCGCTCTTCCTGATTGTGGGCATTCTGTATGAGCGGCGGCACACGCGCGAGATTTCAGAATATGGCGGCATCTCAAACGTGATGCCGCTTTATGCCACCATCACGCTGATCATGTTCATGTCGTCGCTGGGGCTGCCGCTGCTCAATGGCTTTGTGGGCGAGTTCACGATCCTGCAGGGCAGCTACATGGAAAACAAGTACTGGGCGGCGTGGGCGGTGACCGGCGTCATTCTGGGCGCTGCATATCTGTTGTGGCTCTACCAGCGGGTCTTCTTCGGCAACGTCACCAACCCCAAGAACGAGCACCTGCACGATTTGACGCCGCGCGAAGTGCTCACGTTTGCGCCGCTGCTGATTGCCGCAGTTTGGATCGGCGTTTATCCCAAGCCATTCTTCGAAGTTCTTGATCAGCCGGTAAAGGCCATTGTCTCGACCGTGCGGCCCGATTATCCGCTGAATCCGCCGGCGCCTGTGAAGGCACAGTTCGCGCCTGCGGCCTCGGGCCAGGCGGCCGCTGCCGGAGGGAGCCGCTGATGCCAGGTTTCCACCGCGGCGATTACCTGCTGGCGCTGCCGATGATGTTGCTCACGCTGTTTGCGCTTGGCGTGTTGCTGATTGACCTGCTGCTTGACCGCAGCTCGAAAGTCATCAATGCCTGGGCGGCCTTTGCCGGGCTGGCGTTTTCGGCCGCGGCCGTGCACAACATCCAGCGGGCATTTGCCGACCAGGCAGCGCGCGGCGAGCCTTCCAGCCCGTTTTTCGCCTTCAGCGGGACGTTGATGGTCGATCGTTTCGCGGTGTTCTTCTTTTACCTGTTCCTGGCTGCCGCGGCCATCACCATCCTGATGTCGGTGCGCTACCTCGAGGTCGAAGACGAGCACCACGGCGAATATTACGCGCTCATCCTGTTCTCGGTCGTAGGCATGATGTGCATGGCGGCCGGCAACGACCTCATCCTGCTGTTTATCGGCCTGGAGTTGATGGCGGTTTCGACTTACATCCTGGTGGGATTTTTGCGGCGCGACCGCCGCTCCAACGAAGCCGCCCTCAAGTACCTGCTGCTGGGCGCATTTTCGTCAGGCATTTTTGCCTACGGCCTTTCGTTGCTGTACGGCTTGGCAGGGTCCACCAACCTGCAGCAAATTTCAATGGCGCTCGGCAACGCCATGGCCCCGGGAAAGGCGCGGGTGGTTCCGGCGGTTGCGCTGGTAACGACCGCGGCCGGGCTGTTTTTTAAGATTGCCGCCGTGCCGTTTCATCAATGGGCGCCTGACGCTTACGAAGGTGCGCCTACATCGATCACAGGCTTCATGTCGGTGGCAGGGAAAGCCTCAGCCTGGGCGTTGCTGCTGCGGATTTTTCTCTTTGCGCTGGGGCCCATGCGGCCGCTGTACGTGCCCATCCTGGTTTTTGTCGCCATCGCCACCATGACGGGCGGCAACCTGGCGGCGCTGACGCAATCGAATGTGAAGCGGCTGTTTGCCTACAGCTCAATCGCGCACGTCGGCTACATCATGCTGGGGCTGATTGCAGGCACGGCCTTCCTTCCCAATCCTGACGGCATTCGCGGCATCCTGGTTTACCTGCTCGTCTATACGTTCATGAACCTGGGCGTCTTTGGCGTGATCGCGTCGCTTCGCCGGCGCGACATCATTGGCGACGAGTTGGACGACCTGAACGGCCTGTTCTTCAAAGCGCCCACGGAAGCCGTGCTGATGCTCACTTTCCTGCTGTCGCTCGCCGGCATTCCGCCGCTGGCGGGCTTTTACGGCAAGTACTTCATCTTTCTAGCGCTGATTGAATCCGGCCACTACGCTTTGGCCACGCTTGCAGTCATTTATGTTGCCGTCTCCGCTTACTACTACCTGCGCGTGGCGAACGCCATGTTCATGCGCACTGCCGGCGACCGTGTTCCGGTCACAATTTCGCCGGGCATGTGGGCGGGGCTTGCCATTACCGGCGCCGCCACCGTCGTGATCGGCATTTATCCGGAGCCGTTCCTGCGCATGGTGAACTGGTCAATGCACGTGGCGCAAAATCCCACTGTGGCGCAACTGTTGCGCTAGCCTATGGCTGAACGCGACGATGACAACCGGAATGAGCCCCGCACTTCTTCGCTGATCGGCAAGGCCTTTGAGCTGGGCATGATCACGGCCGCGAGCATTATCGTCGGGCTGCTGGCCGGCGCCGCACTCGACCGCTGGCTGCACACGCAGTGGATTACATTGGTGGGCGTGCTGGTTGGAGTAGTCGCCGGCTTCATTGAGATGATTCGCCGCGCACTGGCCATGAGCAAATGAAAGCTGAAAGCAGTGAGCCTGCCGCGCAGGTCACCCGCGGGCAAGCGTTTGCCGAGGGCGCTGAACGCCGCATCCGCCGCTGCTTCGTAGTAATTGCCGCAGCTCTGGAGATCGCCGCGCTGGCCTTGCGGCACTGGAGCATGGCCAGCGGCTTTGCGGTCGGCGCGGTGGCGGCGTTTGCGAGCATGGTGCACTTGCAGCGCGTGGTGTACGCCTTTACCGCACGAGCCGCCGGTGAGGGAAACGACGAGCCTGCTGCCGCTACCGTGATGCGGTTCCTGATGCGATTGGCGCTGCTGACGCTCGGCGCCTACGTCGTGTTCAGGATTTCGCGGCCTGCGGCTTACGGCTACATTGCCGCGCTTTTCCTGCCGGTTGCAGCCATGGTGGCAGAGGCAGTTTACGAAGCCTGGTTCGCCATTTCGGACCCAACTTAGCGCCTGCGGCGGGCACAACCAGAGTTCCTGATTTCCGCCTTTCCCGGTACAATCTTGGTTTAGCCTGCCATGCCTGAACAGCTTCCATTTACTGCACTGCTGAACCGCGCCTTTGCCGGGCCGGTGACGGCCGCGCTGAACGCGCTTCACCTATACCCCAAGTATCCGGCCGCTCCGATTTCGAACCCGGTTGCCATGCAGATTTTAGTGGTGCTGCTGCTGGTAGTCGCTTTCATGCTGTTGCGGCTGCGGCTCTCGGTTGACCACCCGGGCGGCATGCAACACATGGCGGAATCAACCCACGAATTTTTTTCCGGCATGGGCCGGGAGCTGATTGGCCACGATTATGAGCGGTTCCTGCCATACATTACCGCGCTCGGCATTTACATTCTGGCGTGCTGCCTTATCGGCCTGGTTCCGGCGTTTGAGTCGCCCACGGCGACGCCGGCGGTGCCGCTCGGTTGCGCAATCGCAACCTTCGTTTACTACAACTTCCACGGCGTAAAGCACCACGGCGCCGGCTACGCCAAGCAATTCATGGGGCCGGTGCTGTTCCTGGCGCCTTTAGTGTTCCTGATTGAAGTTGTCAGCCACCTGGCGCGCGTGTTGTCGCTCACCGTCCGTCTGTTCGCCAACATGTTCGCCGGTGAAATGGTCACGCTGGCATTTTTCTCGCTCATCCCGCTGGGTGTGCCGGTGATTTTCATGGGGCTGCACATCGGAGTGGCATTGATCCAGACTTATATCTTTGTGCTGCTGAC
>JAJPJZ010000131.1 GCA_021323935.1 Terriglobia bacterium
GGATTGCATTTGCGCGTCGACTTTGCGGGCGGCCTCGTTGACCGCAGCGACTACCATGTCCTGGAGCATTTCGACATCGCCCGACTTTACGGCCTCGGGATCGATGCGCAGGCTGAGAAGTTGTTTGCGGCCATCCATTTTGGCTGTGACAGTGCCCCCGCCGGATGTAGCTTCGACCACTGTCGTCTGCATCTTCTTCTGCAGGTCTTCATATTGCTGCCTTGCCTGCTGAACCAGCTCCTGCATCTGCCTCGGATTGAATCCGCCCATTTCTTTGCTCCCCGCCACGCAGCCGCCGTTTGCGATTACTGGCTCTTGCGATGGTCAATCACGGTCCTGATCTCAGCCCCAAACTTCTCCTGCACGCGCTTCACAATTGGGTCGCTGGCTGCGCGCGAGCGGGCACTGCCGGTGGGGGCCTGCCTGGCAGCGGACGCGGGCTCCGCGGCCGCGCTTCCATTTTGCTCAGCCACAATCTCCACCCGCGCCTGGCGCCCGAGCGCGGCGGAGGCGGCCCGGTCGAGCGCCGGCTGCGCCGTGGCGAAGATTCGCAGCAGGTTCATGACACTCTCGGTATCTTCCGGCTTCACCCGCACTACGTTGCTGTGAAGGCTCCAGTGGCCGGTTTCGAGCAGGCCGGCCAGGGATTTCTGCTCGCCGCGTTCCAGCGTGTTCAGCACGCTTTGCCGCACCGATTGCGCGTCCACATCGGAAGATTGCCGTTCCGCAACCGCCACATTGCCGGATGCAAGCTGCTCGCCGCTTTTACCGGCGCCTGCAGGTGCGGCCGGCGGTGCCTCTGCGCGGTTTTTGCGGGCGCTATCAAGTTCAAACGGTGAAGGCCGGCCGCTCTCGGCGCGCGCAAACGGATTGTGCGCGCCGCCCGCCTGGGCAGTCTTTTCTGCCGCGGGCTTTTCCGGCGCGCCTGGCGAGGTGTTGGCTGGCCGTGCGATTTGGCGCGCTTCTGCTCTCGCGCCTGCTGCGGCGGTTTCGGTTCCGCTCAGCAACTGCTCCAGCGGCAGCAACCGTTGCGCGTGCACCAGCTTCAGCAGCCCCAACTCCAGGTGGAAGCGCTGCTCCTGCTTGTAGTTGAGCTCGGAGTGGGTCCGCAGCAGGATCTGCAGGAAGCGTGTCAGCTCCTCTTCCGTGAACATTTCTGCCACGGCGGCCACGCGCTGGCGTTCATCGGCTGAGATTTGCAACAGCGCAGAGTCCTGGCCGGCAACTTTTGCGACCAGGGCGTTTCGCAGGAAGCGCACCGCCTGGCGCGCAAAGTGCATCGGGTTGTGCCCTTCGCTGATCAGGCGATCGACAATGCGAAGCACGTCTTCGCTTGAATTCGCGCCCACCGCACGAAATAGCGATTCGATGATTTCAGACGAAACCGTGCCGACAAGCTGGCGCACGATTTCAGCGCTCAGCGTGGTGCCGCAGCAGGCAATCGCCTGGTCCATGATGGAGAGCGCATCGCGCATTGAGCCGTCGCCGGCTTCCGCCAGCATCGCCAGCGCATTGTCATCGGCAGCAATGCCTTCGCGATCGCCGATATCGCGCAACTGCCCTACGATGGCGTCAAAGCGCACAGCATGAAAGCTGAAGTGCTGGCAGCGCGAGCGGATGGTCTGCGGAATATCCTCCGGCTGCGTAGTCGCCATCATGAAGATGACGTGCGCGGGCGGCTCTTCCAGCGTCTTGAGCAGCGCATTGAACGCGGCGTCGGTAATCTGGTGAGCTTCATCAAGAATGTAGATCTTGAATCGGTCGCGTGCAGGGCGGTAGCGCGCGGCGTCGCGCAGTTCGCGAATCTCATCGATACCGCGGTTGGTGGCGGCGTCAATCTCGATCACATCCACCGAATTCCCGGCCCGCACCTCGGTGCATGATTCGCAAACTCCGCATGGCTCGGCTACCGGCTTTTCGGCTGAGCGGCAGTTCAACGCCGCCGCCAGGATCCTGGCGATGGTGGTCTTGCCGATGCCCCGGTGGCCGCTGAAAATGTAGCCGTGCGCGATCCGACCTTGCTCAATGGCATTTTTCAACGTGCGGGTCACGTGCTCCTGGCCAATGACCTCGGCAAAGCGCTGCGGCCGATATTTTCGGGCAAGGACCTGGTAAGCCATGCGGAAACTTCGATTATAAGCGCGCCCCGCCGCGCAGTTTGCCGCCTTTGCCCATTTCGGTTCTTCTGGACATTTGCCGGTTCGCGGCTAGAATGTTCGGCGCGCCATGGCCCTATACACCAGCACGCGCCGTGTCGGCGAAGCCATCGTGGTGGATTGCGCCGGCCGGCTCGTCTTCGGCGAGGAGACCGCGAAACTTCGCGAAGTGGCGCGACCGCTGCTCGTTGATTACCGGCACATTATCCTGAATCTTTCCGGCGTCTCTTACGTGGATAGCGGCGGGCTCGGTACGCTGGTCAGCCTGTACACCACGGCGCGGAATCGCGGCGGGAAAATTAACCTGGCGGGGTTGAACAGCCGCGTGCTCCATCTGCTTGACCTGACGAAGCTCGCCACCATTTTTGAAATTTATCCTGACGTCGATGCGGCCGTGCGCGCGCTTGCGGCCCCGGCAACCTAGCCGCGCCGGTTCAATCCGCGGGCCGCACCGCATCAGGATCGTACATTGTTCCCCGGCAGTTCCTTGACCCGCAGTGGCACGGCGCATCAAAGTCGCCGTCATACAGGTTGTAGTCGTAGGTGAGCTCTTCGCCCGGCTTGATGTCGCGTATCGCGATGATCCACACTCGGCCGTTGATTTCATCCGTCTCGCAGTTGGGATCGCACGAATGGTTGATGAACGCTGCGATGCCGTGGCCGTCAATCACTCTTCGGCCGTTTCGTAAGCCGAACAGGTAGGTGTAGTGGCAGTTCTCGTAGCGGTCATCGCCTTCTTTTTTCGTGAGCCGCGGCCCGGTGTATTCCACTACATGCGCGGCTGCCTTAATGGCTGTAGTGGTGTAGCAGCCGGCCGCATGAATCTCTGACGAGCGCACGATCAGCCCCATACCGCCATTTTATTCCGAGCTAGTAAAATGAAGGCATGGAACAGGCTACTTTTGGCGCAGGTTGTTTCTGGGGTGTAGAAGCGGCGTTTGCCGAACTGGCCGGCGTGGTTGCAACCAGCGTCGGCTACATGGGCGGAACGCTTGAGAACCCCACCTACCAGGACGTGTGTACCGACCGCACCGGCCATGCCGAGGTCGTGCACATCGAATTTGATCCCGCAAAAATTTCTTACGAGCAGTTGCTCGCGAAGTTCTTCCAGGTACACGATCCCACGCAGTTCAACCGGCAAGGGCCTGACTACGGCACGCAATACCGCAGCGTGATCTTCTTCCATACGGCTGAACAGGAGCGGGCCGCCAGGCAAGCTGTAGAAGCTTTGCAGGCCTCAGGCCGCCTTCCGCGGAAAGTGGTCACCCAGGTGGTTCCGGCGTCAACCTTCTGGCGCGCTGAGGATTACCACCAGAAATATTTGCAGAGGCGCGGCCTCGCCCATTGTCACATCTGATTTCTTTTTGTCCGTACAAGCGCCGCGGCGCCGAAATTGACTCGCTGCCGAAATGCGAATAGATTTGTGCTCTGCATCACCGGATATTCAGAGGAAGTAATGAAAGCTGCATCACGTGCGGTTGTAACCATGTTTGTGCTTGGGGCCTTGTTGGTGCTGCCGCGGCTTCAGCCGCTGGAGGCGCAGCAGGGTTCCGGATCTACGGCGCCCAAGGCCCCCGAAGCTCTCAAGCTCAAGGTGGGCGACACAGCACCCGATTTCACGCTGTTGATGTCCGACGGCCAGGGCGTGAAGCCGGTTTCGCTGCATGACTTCAAAGGCAAGAAGAACGTCGCGCTGGCGTTCTATGTTTTCGCCTTCACCGGTGGTTGAACGCAGGAGATGAAGGCTTTCCAGGCGAACCTCGCGAAACTGGAAGCCTCTGACACCCAAGTTTTGGGCGTTAGCGTTGACACTCCATTTTCAAACCACAAGTTTGCTGAAGAAAACTCGGTCACGTTCCCGCTCCTCAGCGATCCTGACGGCAAGACCATCGACGATTACGGCCTGTTGCGCACCATTCCGGTCAAGGCGAAGGACCCGATCAGCGGCCAGGAGGTCACGGTGCCGATGAAGACTGCGCGCCGCGCCACCTTCCTGATCGATAAAGACGGCAAGATCATTGAAGAGAGCGCCGACCGCGACGCAGTAGATCCCACCAAGATCGTTGAAGCTTGCGAGCGCCGCCGGCTCGGAAAGTAACATCGCCACGCAGTAAGCGAAGCGCATTCCGTTCGCTTACTGCCGGCTTGTTTCTGCAGCGCCGAGCTTCCGGCACAGGCCAGCGAGCGTTTCCTGCTCAGCGGGCGAGAGGCGGCTCATGACCCCCACAATTTCAGCGGCGTGAGCCGGGAACACGTCGCTGATAATCTTTCCGCCGCGAGCCGTGATCTCAAGCTCCACAAAACGCCGGTCCTTGCCCGAGAGCTTGCGCCGCACCAGGCCGCGCTTTTCCAGGTTTTTTACCACCAACGTCAGATTGCCGCTGCTGGTCAGGATTTTGTGGGCCACGTCGCTGAGGCACATCGGCTTGGGCCCGGCGGCGTGGTAAAGCGCTTCCAGCACGGCGAACTGCGTCGGCGTCAGTCCTGAATCAGCCAGGCTGCGCATTGCCGCTGCGGTGACGGCGTTGCCGGCGCGCAACAGCTTGACGAATGCTCCGAGCGCGCGTTCCTGTTCTTCGGTTCCTTGAAAGCGAGGCATTTAGGTTGCGGCTATGCGCTATCCCGCGCCAGATTCTGCAGGATGTTGCGCGCCAGCTTCTGCGCCTCGGCGAAATGCCGCTGATATTCCAGGAAGCTGCGGTTCAGTTGCAGCGATCGATCGGCGTGCAGGTGCGCGCGCAGCAGCATATCGCGCATGTTCACCGGGTTCGGCAGGACTGCCTCATCGTTCAATTCTTCCAGTGCGAGGGAAGGGTCATAGTGATACATACTGATCCTTAAAAGACAGGGAAGGATAGCAAACCAGGCAAGCCTTTCAGCCCGCCAGCACGGGAGAAAGATTTCGCCCTAGCCTGACGGGCGCAATATCAACCCATCCGGCTTCCTGCGAGCCGCGCACAAAAATCAGCTCCTTCACGTGCACGCGCCGAGGGCCGGTGTAGCGGGCCCAGCGTTCCTGCGCAATTTCAAGCGCGCGCGCAGCCTGCTCCCAATCTGCCATCTTCGCGACCGTCATGTGCGGCATGTAAGGCCACGGCTCCTCAAATTCGAGCGAGCCGGTGTTCAGGCGGTCGTGCAACTCGCGCATGCGGTAGGCGGCATGCGCCACCCGCACAAAAACCGTCGGGGTCCGGGGCGCAAAAGATTCCACGTCGCCCATGGCAACTTCAAACGCGCTTACGTCGCGGCAGAGCTCGCCCAGCGTCTCGATCGCTTCAGTCTCGGTCCCGATCAGCGGACGCGGCGGAAGGATGGAAATGTGGGCGGCCGATCCGGCTTGCGACGGAACCAGCTCCTTGCGAATCTGCTCAACCCACTGGCCAACAGGGTCGCTGACGTATGCGACCAGGCCATATTGCAGTTGTCCCATTCAGCACGTGATTATAAACCTCGCCGCAGCAGGAGGTTCGGCGAGCCTGTTCGGCCGCGATATGGAATTCTGCCACGACGACACTGGCAGCCAGACGCCCGACCGGCGCCGGCACATCATTGCGCGACCAGCGCGTCGGAGAGTTGATGGGCCTTGAGCGCGTAATTGTGCGCAAGGTTCAAGTCGCCATCGGTTTGGGCTGAGCGCGCGCGCTGCATGTAATTCTTAATTTCGTCAACCATCTTCTGCTCGGCTGGGTTCAGTGAGCGGTTCAGGCGGCGCAGGTTGCCCTCGGTGGCCTGCAGGAGCTGGTCAGTCGTGCCCCGCGCATGCAGGGTCTGGTCATCGGGAATAGCCGGCGCGGGCGAAGCGGTGGAAGGCTCAGGCGAGGCGCCGGTCGCCGGTTGCGCAGGCGCATTGCCCGCGCCTGCCGGCGCTGCGTGGTTGCTGGCCTGCTGGCTCGGGGCCTGAGCCTGCGAAGATGACTGCTGTGTGCCGGCTGGAGTTTGTGCCGGCTGGGGCGCTGGTTTGTGACTGAGAACCGGACGCTTCGGCCGCGGCTTCGGCGTGGTGGGCTTGGCAGCGCTGGTCGATTCGGCGGGCGTCGTGGTTTCAGGCTCTTTGGGCGGCGTCTCCGCCGGCGGCGTGGCCGATTCGTTCGTCGGCGGCGTGGCAGGCTGGGTTTCGGGTGCGACGGTGGGCGCCTGTGCCTGCGGCGGCGGCGCAGCATTCTGCTTGTGCTTGCAGCCTGCCAGCAGGCCCAGCATGATCATGATGAAAATGGCTTGTGAGCTCTTTCTCATATGCCCAGTCACCGCAATGCTTCCTGCGCCGGGTTCACACCGAAGTTCTCGAGCCGGTGGCCAGCTCCGCAGCTCCGTCGCGCGCCTCGGCCACCGGAAACCTCAAATGAAACGTCGTGCCGCCCGCGCCGGTATCGAAATCGACCGACCCATTATGCAGTTGCATCACGCGGAACGTCATGGCCAAACCAATCCCGCTGCCGGTTTTCTTCGTGCTGAAGTATAGGTCGAAAACCTTTTCGCGAATCTCCGCCGGAATTCCCGGGCCGCTGTCGGCAATGTCAATCACCGCCCCAGCTCGGTCGTCGCGATGCGCCGTGACCCGCAGTGTGCCGCCTGCGGCCATGGCCTGCATGCCATTTAAGACGACGTTCAGGATTGCCTGCTTCACCAGATCGACGTCGATTTTCGCGATCAGCGGCGCCGGCGGAATTTCACGTAGCAGCTTCACGTTGTGGCGCTCGGCATCGGGCGAGGAGAGCAGGATGACGTCATCGACCACGCGCCGCAAGTCCACGTCAGCCAGGCGCAGCTCGACCGGCCGGGTGAAATCAACCAGCATCTGCACCACGCGGTCGAGCCGCTGGATTTCGCTGCCGATCACATCCATGTGGCGGCCGATATCGGGCTCCACGCCCTGCAGCTTCTGGCGCAGGATTTCAAGATGAACCACGATGGCGTTGATGGGATTTTTGACCTCGTGCGCCACGCCGGATGTGAGCCGGCCAATCGCCGCCAGCCGGCGCGAGAGCTCAATTTCATTCTCGATTTGCCGCACTGACTCGGCGTCACGCATGGTGACCAATGCTCCGATGCGCTCGCCGTGCTCTTCGATGAGGTCAAGCGAGAGCTGGATGCGATGCCGGCTTTCAGTTTCGATTTCGCGGCCTGAAAATGGCTCGTGCGCCGCAATCGCGCCCAGGATCTCGCGCCCCAGCGCGGTTTGCTCGGTGAACACTCGATCAATTTCCTGCCCCAGCACTTCGCTGCGCGGCTTGCCCAGGAACGACTCCGCCGAGGCGCTGACCAATACCGCCCGCCAGTCGCGCGTAAACAGGATCAGGCCATCCTGCAGATTGCCCATGATCTGATCGAGGTTCTCTTTTAAGGCGGAGAAGACCTCCTTGACGTCGCGAATTTCGCGGCCGATGCGGTCAATCTTGCTGGTCACCGCGCCTACTTCGTCGGTGCGGCGCCGCCCTTCCGATGCCAGCGGCGGGCCGATGTGCGCGGCGGTCAGGACATCAAGACGCCGTGAAATCGTTTCCAGCGGATGGAGCGCCACATTCGATAAGGCTGCGGCCAGCACCAGCGACACCACGATCGCGATGAGCGAGAACCACGCCGCGCGCTTGATCTGCGGCTGCAGTTCGTTCTTCAGGAACACCGGCGAAATCCCCACGCGCACGGTGCCGAACCCCATCCCCTGGCGGTCAGGCGCAACCCGGATTTCGTACACCGTGTACAGGTTCGATTTATCGAACACCCAGCGAATCTGCCGCCAGGGGCTGCGATTGTTGATTTCGGCAAAGCTGGCGCGGGTGTCGGCGGGCTTGCCGAAATTTTGTGGATTGCTGCTGAACAGGATTTTGTCGTCGGTGCCGACCACCGCGGCGTCATAGATGATCGGCGTGTTGCCGACCATCGAGTTCATCACGGTGTTCAGGCCCGAATCGGTCTGCAGCGCCTCTTCCAGTTGCTCGTGTTCGGCCGTGGGATTAGGCGCATTGCTCAGGTCCACGTCGAGCGCGTCTTCGGCGGCCTGCAGGAGCATGCTGGCAGCCAGCGAGCCGGTCTGGTAATCGGAGTTAATTCGCTGCCGCACGATTTGCGAAACGTAGATGAAGGAAAGCGCCGCCACCAGCGCCGTGACCATCAGGGTGATGGCCAGCACGAGCTTCGTCTTGAGCCGGACACGCATTTCAGATGAGTTATCCGCCGTTGGTTGCGTCGGCGGCAACAGCCTGGCCGTATTCCTTCAGTTTGTTGTGCAAGGTTTTCAGGTTGATGCCGAGAATTTCAGCCGCCCGCGTCTTGTTGTTGCTGGTGGCTTCGAGCGTCTTCAGGATCAGCAGCCGCTCCGCTTCTTCCACCGTCGTGCCCACGCCGACACGAACGGCGTTCGGCTCCTGCACTGAGGCGCGCGGCGTCACCTGGCCAAAGCCCGGCGGCAGGTGCCGCTGCTCAACGATGGAGCCCTCGCACACGATGATCGCGCGCTCCAGGGTGTTGCGCAGTTCGCGCACATTGCCCGGCCACGAGTAATTCCTGAATGCCGTCATCACCGCTTCACTCACCAGGCTTACGTTGCGGCCGTGGCGCGCGTTCAGCTCCGACATCAGGTATTTGCACAATTCTTCCAGGTCTTCCTTGTGGTCGCGCAACGGCGGCAGGTGCAGGTTGAACACGTTCAGGCGATAAAAAAGGTCCTGGCGCAACTCGCCTTTTGCCACCGCGTCTTCCGGCACTTTGTTGGTGGCCGCGATGACGCGGACGTCAACCGAATTCTCAGCTTTGCTGCCCAGCCTGCGCACCTTGCGGTCTTCAAGCACGCGCAGCAGCTTGGCTTGCGTGCCGGCCGGCATCTCGCCAATTTCATCCAAAAGCAGCGTGCCGCCCTCCGCCAACTCGAAGCAGCCGGCGCGGCGCTCCATTGCGCCCGTGAACGCGCCTTTTTCGTGGCCGAAAATTTCGCTCTCGATCAGCGTTTCAGGAATCGCCGCGCAGTTGATGGCCACGAAGGGCTTGCCTTTGCGCGGGCTCAAATCGTGGATGGTGCGCGAAACCATCTCCTTGCCGGTGCCGCTTTCGCCGGTAATCAGCACGGAAGCTGACGAGGGCGCCACCATTTCGACCAGATGAAATATCTCGCGCATCTTTTTCGAAGAGCCGACCATGTGCCCGAAGACGCCCTTATTCTTCAGCTGCTCTTTGAGGATTTCTTTTTCGATCTGGTCGCTGCGGTGGGTGGTAGCGTTGCGCAGAATGGCTTTCAGCCGGGTGAAATTGATCGGCTTTTCAATGTAGTCGTAGGCGCCGGCGTGCCCCGCCTGAAACCCAACCTCGCCCGATCCCTGCGCCGTCATCAGGATGCCGATAACCGGCGCCGGCAACTCGGCCAGGCGGCGCAGCAGCTCCAGGCCGTCCATCCGCGGCATCTTCAAATCCGTGATGACGATGGCCGGGTTCCAGCTTGAAACTTTGTCCAGGCCGTCGAGGCCGTCGCTGGCAACTTCAGTGCGATAGCCCCACGATGAAACCAGCTCAGCCAGGCCGGCGCGCTCGTTTTCTTCGTCGTCAACAATCAGGATCTTTTCAGGTGTCATAGGCGGACTTGCGCAATCCATCAATTCTCGCCGTTTTTGCGTAATGGCCGCAACCGCAGGTGAAAACCCGCCCGGATTGGCGGCTGGCCGGAACCCCGGCCCGCGCCTCCGAGGCCGGCGCCCTTTGGAATGAAGCCTCAGTTTGGAGTATAAAGAAAGGTTGGCGTCAGGCCGCCGGACCCCCTGTAGCGGCCTGTTTTTGAGGGAACTTATATGTCCACCACTCTTCAGACCAAAGGACTGGAAGGCATTGTAGCGGCGGCATCCAGCATCTGCTACATCGATGGCGACCGCGGAATCCTGGCCTACCGCGGCTACGATATTCACGACCTCGCCGATTACTCCACCTTTGAAGAGACCTGCTACCTGTTGTGGTACGCCAAGCTGCCTACGCGCGATGAACTGCAGGACTTCCGCGCGCAGCTTGCCGGCGAGCGCCACCTTGATGAAGGCATCATTCGCCTGTTGAAAGAGGCGCCGCGCACCGCAACCCCCATGGAAGTGCTGCGCACGGCCGTTTCAGCGCTTTCGTTCTACGATCCTGACGCCCAGCTTGTCGCCAAAGATCACGAAGCCAACATCCGCAAGGCATTCCGGCTGACCTCGCAGATTGCGATGATCGTGGCCTACTTTGACCGCATCCGCAAAGGCAAAGACCTGCCGCAGCCCGACCGCTCATTGAGCCATGCCGGCAATTTCCTGCTGTTGCTCAACGGCGAAAAGCCTTCGGCGACGGCGGAAAAGGCGCTCGACATTGCCTTGATCCTGCACGCCGACCACGAGTTCAACGCTTCCACTTTCGCCGCGCGCGTAACCGCGGCCACCGAAGCCGACATTCATTCGGCCATCACTTCGGCGCTCGGCGCGCTCAAAGGCCCGCTGCACGGCGGCGCCAACGAAGCCGTGATGCGCATGCTGTTCAAGATCGACAAGCAGGGCGGCGACCCGGTGGAGTATGTGCGCACCAATTACCTGTCGCAAAAAAAGAAGGTTTCAGGCTTCGGCCATCGCGTGTATCACACGGAAGATCCTCGTGCCACGCACCTGCGGCAGATGTCGCATGACCTGGGCTACTCCAGCGGCCACCAGAAGTGGTTCGAAATGTCGCGGCAGATTGAGGAATTCATCAATCGCGAAAAGAAGCTCAACGCCAACGTTGATTTCTACTCCGCCTCAACCTACACCGCGCTCGGCATTGACGTGGACCTGTTTACGCCGATTTTCGCGGTTTCGCGCATCAGCGGCTGGGCGGCACACGTGATTGAGCAGCTTGACGATAACCGGCTGATTCGCCCGCGCGCCGACTATATTGGGCCGCATTATCCTCAGCGCTACGTGCCTATGGAAGGCCGCTAACAGAACCGCGCATGCAGCAGATTACGTGGAGCGATTTCGAAAAGGTCGAACTGCGCGCCGGCACGATCGTTGAAGTGGAGGAGTTTCCTGAGGCGCGCAAGCCTGCCTACAAGCTGAAAATCGATTTCGGCGAGCTCGGCATCAAGCGCTCCAGCGCCCAAATCAAGCACCTCTACAGCAAGGAAGAACTGCTGGGTAAGCAGGTGCTGGCCGTGCTGAATTTTCCGCCCAAGCAAATTGCCACGTTCCGTTCTGAAGTGCTGACCACCGGCTTCTACCTTCCTACCGGCGAAGTGGTCTTGCTTCATCCCGAGCGCAAAGTGCCGAACGGCTCCAAGCTCGCTTAATCTCTGGCGCGCGGCCGCGCCGTCGCGGCCAAGTCGCAGAACGCCCGACTTAATTTTCTCCGGTCGAGACGCTCGATCCCCACATGGCCGATGAACCCCACATCGCGGAAGATCCCCACATCGCGCTTGAGCCCCACATGGCGCTGTCGCTCCACACGGTTGAGAAGCCGGTGTTCGTCGTCGAGCCCCACATCGCGCTCGACCCCCACAGCGCCGACGAGCCCCACATGGCGCTCGAGCCCCACATGGCGGAAGAGCCCCACATCGCCGAACTCGGCGCCAGGACGTGCGTTCCGTAAACCGCGGTGCTGCTCCACATGTCCGAAGAGCCCCACATGGCGGAAGCGTCGTGGTACAGGTAGGTGTTGCCGCTCGCGCTGTCATACTGCGCAACCGGCGACATGGCCGTGCCGCTGGCGACGTCGGTGTTGGCCAGCGCCGCCGCCACGTCCACGTAGCCCGCGCCCACCGTGAAGATATCGTATTGATCGGTATAGGTGATTCCGCTGGCCGGATCGTAAACGCTGCTCGATTGCGGGAACGTCTTGTACGCGGTCTTCATCAGCCGCGCCTTCACCTGGTCAGGCGTAAGCCCCGGATGCGCCTGCAGCAGGTCCGCCACCACGCCGCTGACCACGCCCGCGGCCATGCTGGTGCCGCTCAAAGTAAAGTACGTGGTCGAACTCGTCGTGCTGCTGCCACCGGCCAAGTAATAGCTGAGCGGAACCCGGTTCGCCGGCTCACTGGCGTAAAGGCTGGTTGAAGCCGTTTCGGTTGAGACCAGCAGATTGCCGGGCGCAACCAGGTCAGGCTTCACGATGTGGTCGACTGCGGTTGGCCCTTTCGAGCTGTAGCTGGCAATCAGGTCGTCGGTGCGATCGGGCGTGCCCATCGGCTTCATGGCGCCCACCGTGATCACATACGGATCGTTGCCGGGTGATGTAATGGTCCCGTAACCGGCGGTGGGCTGGTAGCGGCCGTTATTGCCTGCAGCCACCACCACGACGATGCCTTTTTTCCAGGCCATCTCTACGGCCTGGCACACCGGATCCAGTCGATAACTCTCGTAAACCGGGCGGCCCAGCGAAAGGTTGATGACGCGGATGTTGTACGTCGATTTCAGCGCGATCGCCGTCATCAGCGCCGAAATCAACTGGCTGTCAGTGCCGGCGCCGTTTGCATCGAGCACGCGCAGGTTGACGATGTTCGCGCCCGGAGCGATTCCTTTGAATGTCCTGGTGTAGGCGCTGCCGGTCGAGCTCGCGCCGTTGCCTGCGATCAGGCCGGCGATATGAGTGCCGTGGCCGTATTGGTCGGCCGCGCTCCACGTTCCCGGCACAAAATCCTGGCTGTAGACGATGCGCGACGTGGTCAGGCCCAGAAATCCGCTTGATGTCAGGTCTTTATGACTGTTGACGCCGCTATCAATCAGCGCAACCCCAACCCCCGCGCCGGTGTAGCCCGCATTCCACGCCGCTTGCGCGTTGATGGCCGGCGCAGCATTGCTCAACAGCGTGCTCAACTGCCGATCTTTGCTGATGTAAACCACCGTGGGGTCGTTCGACAGGTTCAGCAGCCCGGTGCCGTTAACCAGCGCGACCACGTTGTTCACGATGGGAATTTCCGAGAGCAGCTTGCCGCCGGCGCTGACCACCGAATTCAACAGGCAATCGACGGTGCCGAGCAGGCCCTGGCAACTGGTCTGCGAGCCGGGCGCATACTGCACCACAACCTGCACCTGCGAGCTTGAATTCAGGTACGGCAGCAAGTCGGGCGAGATTTTTTCGGTTCCGGCAAAAAGCGAGGCCGGCAAAAGCAACAGGATCAGCAAAGCGACACGTTTCACGGTCGAGGTCCTCATACAGAGTTTGGGGTCAGGCTTCAGCTCTACAGGAGCAACTTGGGGGCCATGCGAAGGCGAGTATCGTGGGTTTGTTTTCAGCAGCTTACAATCGTTACACAACCCCGAACGGCGACAATGTGTCTCATGGCGCCCCGGGCTCGACAAATTGTCAGCCGGCGGTAGGCACCGCGTGTCTTTCCCGAGGCTCACAGAGCAGAATGAGGGACCGAGGGCCCACTTCCACCTCGCCGGCTGCCGCAGAGCGGCGGAAGGGATCTTCTAGGCAGGTGGTGTTGACGACGGTCTCCCAGCCGTGGCCCAGGGGCGAATCAGGCAGCTTGTAAGTGACCGGCTCGTGGTGCGAATTGACTAAGATAAGAAAGGAGTTATCCACCACCGGCCGGGCCAGGTCGTCGAGTTCGTCGAGCGTGTTGCCGTTAAACATCAGCCCGACGCTGCGGGCCCAGCTCGCGGTCCAGTCAGCCTCGGTCATCTCTTCGCCATCGGGCCGGTACCAGGCCAGGTCTTTAACCACGCCGGGGTGGGCGGTGCGGTCACTCGAGAACTTGCGCCTTCGCAGGTTGGGATGGCCGCGCTTCAGCTCGATGAGCCTGGCGGCAAAATCGAGGAACTGCCTTTTCTGCTGCGTGGGCTTCCAGTCATTCCAACTGATCTCGTTGTCTTGGCAATAAGCATTGTTGTTGCCCTGCTGCGTGCGCCCCATCTCATCGCCCATCAGGACCATGGGCACGCCTTGCGAGAGCAGCAGCGTGGCCAGCAGGTTGCGCTTCTGCCGCTCACGCGCGGCGATGATCTCATCGTCGTCGGTCGTGCCTTCCGCGCCCATATTCCAGGAATGATTGTCGTTGGCACCGTCCTGATTGTTTTCGCCGTTGGCTTCGTTATGTTTTTCGTTGTAGCTGACCAGGTCCTGCAGGGTGAAGCCGTCGTGCGCGGTAACGAAGTTAATGCTGGCATAGGGCTTGCGCCCATCGTTCTGGTACAGGTCGCTGGAGCCGGTAAGCCGGTAGGCGAGGTCGGAAAGCTGGCCTTCATCGCCTTTCCAGAAGCGCCGCACCGTGTCGCGATACTTGCCGTTCCACTCCGCCCAAAGCACCGGGAAATTGCCGACCTGGTAGCCGCCTTCGCCCACGTCCCACGGTTCGGCAATCAGCTTGACGCGCGAGACAACGGGGTCCTGGTGAATGATGTCGAAAAAGGCGGAAAGCCGGTCCACGTCGTGCAGTTCGCGCGCCAGCGTTGCCGCAAGATCGAAGCGGAAGCCGTCGACGTGCATCTCCGTGACCCAGTAGCGAAGGCTGTCCATGATCAGCTTCAGCACCTGCGGATGGCGCACGTTCAGGCTGTTGCCGGTGCCGGTGTAGTCCATGTAATAGCGGGGATCGTCGGTCAGGCGGTAGTAGGTGGTGTTGTCGATGCCGCGGAAGCTCAGCATCGGGCCCAGGTGATTGCCTTCGGCGGTGTGGTTGTAAACCACGTCGAGGATGACTTCGATGCCCTCGCGATGCAAGGCGCGCACCATGGCCTTGAACTCGCTGACTTGCCCGCCGGTGTCGCCCGCCGAGGAATAGCGCGGCTCAGGGCTGAAATAATTCAGCGTGTTGTAGCCCCAATAATTGCGCAGGCCCTTATCGATGAGGTACTTGTCATCGATAAAGTGATGCACCGGCATGAGCTCGACCGCGGTGATGCCCAGCCGCTTCAGGTACTTGATGGAGGCGGGTGATGCCAGCCCCGCGTAGGTGCCGCGCAGGCCTTCAGGCAGTTTTTCATTCAGCTTGCTGAAGCCGCGAACGTGCAGCTCATAAATGACGGATTCGCGCAGCGGAATGCGGGGCGCGCGGTCATTGTCCCAATCAAAGTAAGGATTCACGACCACGGACTTCGGCATGCCGGGTGAGCTGTCGCGCTTGTCGAGCGTCAGGTCGGCATCGTCGCCGCCGAAGCGATACGGGAAGATCGGCTTTGTCCAGTCAATCGCGCCGCTGACGGCTTTGGCGTAGGGATCGACCAGCAGCTTCGCCGGGTTGAAGCGCAGGCCTCGCTTGGGCTCAAACGGCCCATGTACGCGGTAGCCATACTGCTGCCCCGGGTTGGCGCCCGGGACGTAGCAGTGCCACACGAACGCGGTGTTCTCGCGGACTTCAATGCGCTCGCGCTCGCGCTTCAGGCGGTTATCGAACAGGCAAAGCTCAACCCGAGTAGCGTTTTCGGAATAAAGCGCGAAGTTCGTGCCGCTGCCGTCCCAGGTGGCGCCCAGGGGAAACGGCCGGCCAGGAAGAATTGGTCTTGCCATCAGGCTTGCTCGAACTCAATAATTCGATGCACAACTGGCGCGTGGCGCAGCACTCGGATGAATGCCGCAGGGCAATTTTGCCGCGAAGGGAGAGCGCATGTTCGTTCCATTGACGTTCGGGGCTGCCCTGCTGATGATGGTGACCAGCACCGTCTGCTGGGGCTCATGGGCGAACACCTACAAGCTCACGCGCAACTACCGCTTTGAGCTCTTCTATTGGGATTACGCGCTCGGCATCGTGCTCACTTCCCTCGTTCTCGCGCTCACGCTGGGCTCTACTCCGCACAGCTCCGCAAGTTTCCTGAACAACCTGCGCTCCGCCGACGGCTCCAACATCGCCCTCGCGCTGGTGGGGGGCGCCATCTTCAACATTGCAAACCTGCTGCTGGTGGCTGGAATTGAGCTGGCCGGCCTGGCCATCGCGTTTCCGCTCTCCATTGGAATCGCCCTGGTAGTGGGCGTGGTAATGAGCTATGGGCTGCAGCCGAAGGGCAGCCCGGCGCTGCTGGCTGCAGGCGTTGCGCTGGCGATTGCGGCGGTAGTGCTGATCGGCAAAGCTTACGGGCAATTGCCGTCCAGCGGACGCGCTGTGTCCCGGAAGAGCATTGTGATCTGCATTGTGTCAGGCGTGCTGATGGGGTCGTTCGCGCCGTTTGTAACTCGCGCGCTCACCGCCGGCCATGCGCTCTCGCCTTACAGCATCAGCGTGTTCTTCACTGCCGGCGCGCTGCTTTGCTGCCTGGTGGTCAACGTTTACCTGATGCGGCGGCCGCTCTCAGGAGAGCCGGTCGGCTTTGCGGGTTATTTTTCCGCGCGGCCTTCGTACCACACGCTGGGGTTGCTGGGCGGCGCGGTGTGGGGACTGGGCACAGTGTTCAACTTCGTGGCTGCCAGCCTCACGGGCGTCGCGATTTCCTACGCCATCGGTCAGGCGGCGCCGATGGTGGCGGCGCTTTGGGGCGTGTTCGTGTGGAAGGAATTTGCCGGCGCCAACATGAAAGCCAAAGCCTACCTTGCGGCGATGTTCGTTTCATACGTCCTGGCGCTGACCGCAATCAGCTACGCGTACCAGGCAGCATAGCGCCGCGCACGAGCGGCACACCCGGTTTGGCATCCACTGGCCAGAGTTCATATGAAGACAAAATGCGCATTATTGCTGGTGCTTCTCGCCGCCGCAGCCGCCGCCCAGGATTCCGCCGGGCGGCGCAAGGTGTTCATCGACCAGGATATTCGCGGCGCCGCCGGCACTGACCAGCAATCAATCCTGGTGCTGCTGCAGTCGCCCGAAGTGCAGGTGCTGGGAATCAGCGTGACCTCGGGCGATGGCTGGGCCAGGGCCGGCGTGGCAAACCTGCTGCGCATGCTTGAACTCACTGGCCATGCCGACGTGCCGGTCGCGATGGGCGCGCAGTTCCCGTTGATCAACTCACAGGAGGAGACCCGGCAGTGGGAAGCGCAATACGGCGAACTGAACTACAAGGGCGCGTGGAACGAGCGCGACTACATTGCTCCTGACGCCGTCCCCACGCCTGCCGCCGGTGCGCCTGCCACCAGGGCGATTTCCCAGCACGGCGCCGAGTTCTTGTACCAGGTGGTCAGCAAATATCCGGGCGAGGTGACGGTGTGGGCGGCTGGGCCGCTCACAACCATTGCGCTGGCTGTGCGGCTGCATCCTGAACTGCCTGCGCTGGCCAAAGAGCTGGTCATGATGGGCGGCGGCATCAATGTGCCGGACGGCGGAATTCAGCAGCCCAACGGCCGGCGCGAGTTCAACTGGTGGTTTGACCCTGAGGCCACCCGCATCGTCCTGAGCGCGCCATGGAAGAAGATCACGGTGACGCCGCTGGATATTTCAGTGAAGACGGCCGGCAGCACGCCGCGCCTGCGCGACGGCCTGGCAAAATCGAACTCGCGGGCGGCGAAATATCTCACCCAGTATGGCTACCGCGGCAGCGGCGGCAGCGGATACATGTACGATGAAATTGCCGCCGCGGCTTGGATCGATCCCACACTGATCACCAACCAGCAGGAGCTCTGGATCAACGTTGACATTAACCACGGCGCCAGTTATGGCCAGACGATTTTTGTAGAGAAGAGCGTCAAAGTGCCGTCGTGGTGGAAGCTGGCGACGGTGCAATTCGATCTGGATACTGGGCGCTTCTACCGGCTGTTTCTTGACCTCATGCAGCGCTGACTTGCGCGGACGTGCGAACCGGAATCTCGCCGAAACCAGGGGCATTCGTGAAGCTGCTCACGCCCTGATGTGACCTGGCGCACATCCCTATGTCTGCGGCCTTCCTAAGCTGGATCCATCAGTAAGAAGGAGCAGCCATGCGCGTTGAGCCGGTCGCTGATGTAAACAGGACGCCTTCAGTTTCCGACAGCCGTTATCCCGGAATTCGAGCCACAGTAGATGGATCAGGCGCGGTGGTGTGGGTTGAATCGCACATTGCGCAGGCGGCCTGCGCCTATCCCATTACGCCGTCAACGCCGATGGGCGACGGCTTTGCCGCCGAAGTTGCGAACGGCAAGCAGAACCTGTGGGGCGAGACGCTGCAGTTCCTGGAGCCGGAGTCGGAGCACAGTTCAGCCTCGGCGTGCGAAGGCTACGCGCTGGCGGGCGGGCGCGTGACCAACTTCACCTCAGGGCAAGGACTCATCCTGATGAAGGAAGTGCTGTACGTCATCAGCGGCAAGCGCCTGCCGGTAGTGTTCCACATTGGGGCGCGCGCGTTGACCTCGCACTCGCTGAACGTGCACTGCGGCCACGACGACGTGATGGGAGTGGCCGACGTGGGCTGGGGAATGCTGTTCGGGCGCAACGCGCAGGAAGCAGGCGACCTGGCCGTGATTGCGCGCCGTGTAGCGGAAGAGACGGAGACGCCGTTCTTCAACATCCAGGATGGCTTCCTGACGACGCACACGCTCGAAACCGTGCAACTGCCGGAGCCGGAGTTCATGCGCGAGTTTATCGGCAAGCCGGGCGAGCGCGTGCGCAACCTGTTTAATCCGCGCGAGCCCATCCTGACCGGCTGCGTGCAAAACCAGGACAGCTACATGAAGGGCAAAGTAGCGCAGCGCTCCTTCTACGCCAAGGTGGCGCCGGCGCTCGAGCGAGTGTTCGAGCACTATGCCGCCGCAACCGGCCGCCGCTATTCGGCGGTGATGCCTTACCGGATGGAAGACGCCGAGTACGCGGTGATCGGCATGGGTTCGATGATGCAGACCGCCGAGGCCACGGTGGATTACCTGCGCCGCAACGGGGTTCGCGCGGGTTGCGTTTCCGTGATCAGCCTTCGGCCGTTTCCTTCGCGCGAGTTGGCCGAATGCCTGAAGACCTGCAGCCGAATCAGCGTGATTGAACGCTGCGACGTGCCGCTTGGCCAATCGAATCCGCTGACCGCGGAAGTGAAGGCGGCGATGGCTGATTTCTTCCTGAATAGCTGGCGGCAGCCGTTTGAAGTGATTCCTGAAGCAGTATCCCGATACCGCGGCGCACGTCTTCAATTACATGTGGCGCTACTCGGCAAACCTGCACGGACTGTATGAAACCCCGTCGCTGGCGGTGGATCCGGCGGCGCGCCACACTTCAGAGCAGGTTCAACAAGTGCTTTGCCAGGCGCAAAGCCAGGGGCGAACGTTGCTCACCGAGGCAGATTCAAAGCGCGTGCTGGAGCTTTACGGAATCCCTACAGTTCCGACCCGAATTGCCGCTTCCGAGCAGGCCGCGGTTGCGGCTGCTGATCAAATTGGCTACCCGGTGGTGCTGAAGCTGCACTCTGAGACCATCACGCACAAAACCGATGTCGGCGGCGTCAAGCTTGACGTTGCTTCCCAGGCCGCCGTGCGGCAGGCTTTCAGGGAAATTGACCAGGCAGTCACCCAGCGCAAAGGCCGCGAGCACTTCCAGGGCGTGACGGTACAGCCGATGATCGGCCGTGATGGATATGAGCTCATCGTCGGCAGCAGCACCGACGCCCAGTTTGGGCCGGTGATGCTGTTCGGCTCGGGCGGCCAGCTCGTGGAAGTGTTTCGCGATCGTGCCCTGGCATTGCCGCCATTAACCACCACGCTCGCCCGCAGAATGATGGAGCAAACCCAGATTTCCAAAGCCCTTGCCGGCGTTCGCGGGCGCAAACCGGTAGACCTCAACGGCCTGGAAGCGCTGCTGGTGCGCTTCAGCCAGATGATCGTCGAGCAGCCGGCGATCAAAGAAGTTGATATCAACCCGCTGTTTGCGTCTCCTGAGCGCCTGATGGCCTTGGACGCCCGCATTGTGCTGCATGCTTCCGACGCCCCCGCGAGCTCGATTCCCAAGGCTGCCATCCGTCCCTACCCGACGCAGTACATCGCTCCCTTCCGCATGAAAGATGGTACCGAGGTGCTGATTCGTCCCATCCGGCCGGAAGACGAGCCGCTGATGGTGCGCTTCCACCAGACGCTTTCAGAGCGCAGCGTGTATTTGCGCTACTTCCAGGCCTCGAACCTGGACCGCCGCACAGCTCATGAGCGGCTCACGCGAATCTGCTTTACCGATTACGACCGCGATATCGTCCTGATTGCCGTTGCGCCCGGCACGGCGGACCAGCCCACTGTCCTGGGCGTCGGCCGCCTGAGCAAGCTGCACGGCAGCAACGAAGCCGAATTCGCCATGCTGATCAGCGACCAATATCAGCGGCGCGGGCTCGGGACCGAACTGCTGCGCCGCGTCACTGAAATCGGCAAGGCGGAAGGCCTGCAGCGCATCTCAGCGCTGGTGCTGCGTGAGAACCGTGAAATGCAGATCGTGGGAGAGCGCCTGGGTTACGCCATCCGCGGCACCGATGACCCCGCCGTCGTGCTTGCCACAAAAGACCTGTAGCCGCGAAAAATCACCGCGCCTTGTGACCTAACGCACATTGTTATGGCAACCGTTTCGCCTAGCCTGAGCTGTGGCGCAGCCGGACGCGTTCTCCTGAAGCCGGGCTGCGGGCCCGGCTGATGCTGCCCAGGTTGGCAGAAGCGATCTCTTTCTTCGCCGTCGAATTGCGAAGCTGCGCCACACGAAAGGACACACATGAGCGTCGCCCTGCTGGACCCTCGCCCTTCCGCAGCGTCAAACCCACAGCCCCGCCCTGTGCTCCCTGAGCGCTTCGACTTTAACGAACGGCCGCTGGTCGTGATCTGGGAAGTGACGCAGGCCTGCGACCTGCAATGCCACCACTGTCGCGCCTGCGCTCAACCGCTGCGCGATCTGCGCGAGCTGACCAGCGTTGAGGCCAGGCGGCTGATTGACGAAGTGGCTGAGCTCCACGCTCCCATCTTTGTGTTCACCGGCGGCGACCCCCTAAAGCGCGCCGATATCTACAGCCTGGTGAAGTATGCCGCCGAACGCGGCGTGCATCCTTCGCTAACTCCAAGCGCCACTCCACTGCTGACGCGCGATGCCATCCTCCGGCTGAAGCAGGCGGGGTTGTCACGCCTGGCCGTGAGCCTCGACGCCTCAACCGCTGCGGTTCACGACGGCTTCCGTGGCGTGCCTGGATCGTGGGAGCGCACCGTGCAGGCGGTTCGCTGGGCAGAAGAAGCCGGCCTTCCATTGCAGATCAATACCACGGTCACGCGCCGCAACCTGCACGATCTGCCGGCCATCGCGGCCATGCTCGAGCAGTGGAAAGTGGCGCTGTGGAGTGTTTTCTTCCTGGTGCCGACCGGCCGAGGGCAGATTGCTGACGTGGTGTCGGCGGAGCAGGCCGAAGCCGTTTTTGAAACGCTCTACTCCATTTCAAAGCGGGTGCGCTTCCACATCAAGACCACGGAAGGCCAGCACTATCGCCGGTTCGTGTTGCAGCAGCTCGCAGAAGCACGCAGCGATTCGGCCGGCGTCGCTCCTTCGGACATGCCGACGTGGCGGCCGGATTCGCGCCCCGGCGTGAATGACGGCAAA
>JAJPJZ010000228.1 GCA_021323935.1 Terriglobia bacterium
AGCCGCGAGTTCCAGAAGATCAACGCCGAAACCCTGCGCAAAGATTTTGCGGCGATCATCGCAACGTCAAAAGAGGACGTGCTTGCCGCCGCTGCCGGCGAGTCCGCTTCCGCCGGCGAGCCTGCCCGCTTTGCCGCAGGCTCCGGAAAGACTCCATTCCTCGATCAGTACACCACCAACCTGACGGAAAAGGCGAAGCAGGGAAAAATCGATCCCGTCCTCGGGCGCGATCCTGAGATTCGGCAGATGATCGATATCCTGATGCGCCGGCGGCAGAACAACCCCATCCTGACCGGCGAAGCCGGCGTAGGCAAGACCGCCGTGGTCGAAGGCTTTGCCACGCGCGTGGCCTCGGGCGACGTTCCTCCGCCGCTGCGCAATGTGTCGCTGCGCTCGCTTGATCTCGCGCTGCTGCAGGCCGGCGCCGGCGTGAAAGGCGAATTTGAGAACCGCCTGAAGGGCCTGATTGAAGAAGTTAAATCGTCACCCACGCCCATCATTCTGTTCATCGATGAAGCCCATACCATGATCGGCGCCGGCGGGGCTGCGGGCCAGGGAGACGCTGCCAACCTGCTCAAGCCGGCGCTGGCGCGCGGCGAACTGCGCACTATCGCGGCAACCACCTGGTCGGAATATAAAAAGTACTTCGAAAAAGACCCGGCGCTCGCGCGCCGCTTCCAGGTGGTGAAGGTCGAAGAACCCACCGAAGAAACCTGCGAAGTGATGATGCGCGGTTTCGTGCCGTACCTGGAGAAGCACCACAACCTGCGCATCCTCGATGAAGCCGTCAGCGCGGCGGTCCGCCTGTCGCACCGCTACCTCGCCGGCCGCCAGTTGCCTGACAAAGCAGTCAGCATTCTTGACACCGCTTGCGCGCGGCTTTCGCTCGGCCAGAATGCAACTCCGGCGCCGATTGAAGACGCGGTTCGCGAGCTCGATGACCTGGAAGTGCAGGAGCGCGTGCTCAGCCGAGAAGCCACCGTCGGTGCCGACCACTCTGAACGGCTGCAGGCCATTCGCACTCGCAGCACGGAAGTGAAGTCGCGCCTTGAAGCGCTGCAGGGCCGTTTCGCGAGAGAGAGCGACTTGGTGAAGCGCATACGCGAGTTGCGCACCTCATTGGAGCAAGGCACCAAACCCCAGCCTGTCGCCACGGGCGATGGCGCCGCCGCGCAACCTGCGCTCGACCCGCAGGCGCAGCGCACGGAACTTGCGGCGCTCGAGGCTGAGCTGGCGCAACTGCAGGGCGAAACGCCGCTGATGCGGGTTTGCGTCGATAAGCAGATTGTCGGCGAAGTCATCTCCGCCTGGACCGGCATCCCGGTCGGCAAGATGGTGAAAGATGAAATTGAAGTAGTGCTTTCGCTCGGGAAGCACCTGGGCCAGCGCGTCATCGGCCAGGACCAGGCGCTCGACGCCCTCGCGCAGCGCATCATTACGTCGCGCGCCAGCCTCGACGATCCCGGCAAGCCGGTCGGCGTCTTCATGCTGATTGGCCCCAGCGGCGTGGGCAAGACCGAAACGGCGCTCGCGCTCTCTGACCTGCTCTATGGCGGCGAACGAAACCTGATCACCATCAACATGTCTGAGTTCCAGGAATCGCACACCGTTTCAACCTTGAAGGGCTCACCTCCGGGATACGTAGGCTACGGCGAAGGCGGCGTTCTGACCGAGGCAGTACGGCGCCGGCCCTACTCCGTCGTGCTGCTCGATGAAGTCGAAAAGGCGCACCCTGACGTGCTCGAACTCTTCTACCAGGTGTTCGATAAAGGCAACATGGAAGACGGCGAGGGCCGCGAGATCGATTTCAAGAACACGATCATCATCCTGACCACCAACGCCGCAACCGACGCGATGATGAAGCTCTGCCTGGACCCTGAAACCATGCCGGGATCTGAGGCGATTGTGAAAACCATCAAGCCCGAGCTGAACAAGATCTTCAAGCCGGCGTTCCTGGGCCGCATGATGCTGATCCCCTATTATCCGGTGCGCGATGAAGCCTTGCGCCGCATCATCCTGCTGAAGCTCGCCAAGGTGAAGAAGCGCCTGCTGGAGAACCACAAAGTGGAGCTCACCTGGGATGAGGCGATGGTGAAGGAAGTGGCGAACCGCTGCACCGAAGTGGAAAGCGGCGCGCGAAACGTGGACAATGTGCTGACCAATACCCTGTTGCCTGAAATTTCGCGGCAGTTGCTGGGCCGCATGGCCACCGGGGAAAAAATGTCGGCCATTCACGTCACAGTCGGCGAGAGCGGCGCATTCCAGTACTCGTAAACGGCACTGACCGATACAGCCGACGGAGGGGCGAGCGATGCCAAAGTACCAACAGGCCAACCGGGCAATCTCGATCGAAACGCCATTGGGCAAAGACACCGTGCTGTTGCAGAGCTGCGCCGGCGTCGAAGGCATCTCGCGCCTGTTTCGCTATGACCTCGACCTGCTCGCCGAAAAAACGTTCGACCTCGCCAACCTGATCGGCCAGCGCGTCACCGTAACGTTGGGCAAAGCTGCCGACCCGGCCCAGCCGGCGCGATACGTCAATGGATTTATCAGCCGCGCCTCCTACGTGGGCTCCGACCAGTATCTCCATCGCTACCGCGCCGAACTCGTTCCCTGGCTCTGGCTCCTGACCTGCAACACCGATTGCCGCATCTACCAGGCGAAATCGGTGATTGACATTCTTAAGGACGTCTTCTCGCGCCGCGGATTTTCCGGCGAGCGAGACGTCAAGTTTCCTGCCGATACCTACGCCAAGCGCGAATACTGCGTTCAATACCGCGAATCTGATTTCAATTTCGTCTCGCGGCTCATGGAAGAAGAAGGCATCTTCTATTACTTCGAGCACACGCAGAACGGCCACGCGTTGCTGCTCGGCAACTCCAAGGCGATGCACAAATCGCCCTCAACCGATTCTTCGGTGCAGTACTCCGCGGGCGCCGGAATCAAGGCGACCAGCACCGTCACGTCGTGGTCGCCCGAGCACGAATTCAGGCCGGGAAAATTCGCCCACACCGACTACGACTTCCAGAACCCCGAGCTCTCACTGCTTTCGAAGGCGAGCAACATGCGCCGCGAAGGCGGCAACGACGCCTTTGAGATCTTCGACTATCCCGGCGAGTATCGCGACAAGAACGAGGGCGATACGCTGGCCAAGGTCAGGATCGGAGAGATTGAAACCGGGCAGGTCAACGTCAGCGGCACCAGCAATTGCCGCGGCTTCACCGCCGGCTACAAGGTCAAGATCGAGAACCTGCCCACGCCCGGCGACGACACGTTCATCCTGACCGAAGTGCAGTCCAGCGCCACCACCGGCAGCTATTCCAACGACGAAGATGAAGGCGAGGAAACCTACTCGAACTCATTCACCTGCATTCCTGCCGACGTCACGTATCGTCCCAAGCGGGTCACGCCTTCCCCGGTGATGAACGGGCCGCAGCCGGCCATCGTTGTCGGGCCGCAGGGCGAAGAAATTTACGTCGATAAATTCGGTCGCGTCAAAGTCCACTTCTACTGGGACCGCCACGCCGATCCTGCCACCGAGCACGACAAGTGCTCCTGCTGGATCCGCGTGTCGCATCTGTGGGCGGGCAAGCAGTTCGGCGCGCTCTTCCATCCCCGCATCGGTCAGGAGGTGATCGTCGATTTCTACGAAGGCGATCCCGATCAGCCCATCATCACGGGCCGCGTGTACAACGCGGTGCAGGTGGTACCGGGTGCCCTGCCCGGCAACATGAACTTATCGGGCATTGCGACGCGCAGCACCAAGGGCGGCACCCTGCAGAATGAAAACGTCATCGTCTGGGACGACACCAAGGGCAAAGAGTACCTCAAGATCCAGGCGGAAAAAGACCTGCACGGCTTCGTGGAACATGACGAGGATTGGGAGATCGATCACGACCAGACCATCACGGTGAAGAACGACCGCACCGAGACCGTGGAAGGCAAGGAAGTCGTCACCATCACGGGCGACCGCACCCACAAGATCAAGCAGGGCAATGACAAGAAAACCATCGACCAGGGCAATGAGACCATCGACATCAGCCTGGGCAAGAGCACGAAGACGGCGATGCAGTCCATTGAGCTGATTGTGGGTCAGAACAGCATCAAGATCGATCAGACGGGAATCACGCTCAAGGGCAACATCATTTCAGTCGAGGCGCAGGCGGTGTACAAGGAAAAGGCGCCCATCGTCCAGGTGAACGGCGACGGCATGGTGATGATCAAGGGCGGCATCACCATGATCAATTAGGCAAAGTGTTTATGGCGAATGAAAACAACTCGGGTGCAGCGGCGGTTCGCGCCGGCGATGTGTGCCGGCACTTCAATGCCAGCGAGCCGGCGCTGGCTGCGCTTGACGATCGCTCGCTGCCATCGCAGTTCCTGCGCGCGCTGGTTGAAAAGCAGCTTTTCCCTGATGCGATCCAGTTGATTGCCCACTACCTGCCCAAGCGGCAGGCGGTCTGGTGGGCGTGCCAGTGCGCCAAGAGCGGCTTCGGCGCGAAGACCACGCCGCAAATGAAGGCCGCGGTTGAAGCCGCGGAAAAGTGGGTGGCGCAGCCCAGCGAAGAAAATCGCCGTGCGGCGCACCAGGCGGCCGAGCTTGAAGAATCAGGTTCGGCGGCGCATCTGGCGGCGCTGGCTGCCTCGTTTGCCGAACAACCGCCTGCTGCCGACCCGCGCATCCGCGAAAAGCAGCAGTTCATGACGGCCAAGCTCGCCGCCGGAGCGGTGTTGCTGGCCGCCACCGTCGACGCCGAAAAGGCCAAGCAGAACCTGGCCGAATACGTTTCGCAGGGCATCACCGTGGTGAACCGCACTTATTCGGCCAAGGAGGCATAAACGTGGGACAGCCTGCCGCACGCGCAACCGACATGCACACCTGCCCGATGGCCACCGGCCCGGTGCCGCACGTCGGAGGCCCCATCCTGCCGCCCTGTGCCGTCACTGTGCTGATCGGCTCCCTGCCTGCGGCCCGCGTCACCGACATGGCAACCTGCGTCGGCCCGCCTGACGTAATCGCCAAAGGCAGCGCCACCGTGCTGACCTGCAGCTTGCCGCAGGCCCGCATCGGCGACCTGACTGCCCATGGCGGTGTCATCATTCTGGGACTTCCCACCGTGCTGGTCGGAGGTTAAATTGCAATTGTCTCCGCGCCGGGTGAACCGATGAGCAGCTTGCAGCCGAGTTCCACCACTCCATCGCCATCGCCGCAGAATGCCGCGGTTAGCGCTGCGGCTTCCGCGCCTGCGCCTGCGCTGCGCGTGCAGCAGGGCAGCGTGGAGCAGCTCCAGCAGTTTGCTGCCGCCGGCTACCTGTATGCGCTACTCGACGCAACCGGCCATCCCGGCGTTCCCCAAAAGGCGCAGGAGCTTGGCGAACGCGCGGTTTCGCTGTTTCAAGGCACCCCGGAAGAAAATTATTGGGACGTTGCGCCTTACCTTTTCCAGGTGGATGAGAGCACGCTCAGTTGGATCCATTCATCGCTCAACCAGGAGCCGTGGGGCGTTTTCGCGATGAGCCGGGCCGGCATCGACGATCTTCGCCGCCACTTCCGCCGCTTCCTGCTGGTTGAATTGCCCGACGGCGAGCGCTGGTACTTCCGCTACTACGATCCTCGAATTTTGAAAGTTTATTTGCCGGCCTGCGACGAGACTGAGCTGCGCCAGTTTTTTGGCCACGCTGAAAGCGGCGTGCGCGCCTTCGGCCTCGCCGACCCGGACACCCGAAAGCTGCTTTTTATTCATCGCCCCGATGCCGGCGTGAGCCTGGTGGCGCCCGAAGCGGCTGCGGCGGAATCGGTCGCTGACCTGCTCTGGAAGATCCGCCCGGCACAGATTGCGGCGCTCGAAGCCGCCGCCTCCGAACAGCAGCCCCAACCCAGCGCTCCGCCGTCCCAGGGCTGATTGGCTCCTACCCAAGCTGACGCGTTCCAACCCAGGGCTGGTGCGCTACAACGATCTGGAAATGCTGAACCCTGCGTCGGCAGGCGGATGAATTCGTTCGGCGAGCAATGGAGGCCCTGGGCAGATTCGAACTGCCGACCAACGGTTTAGGAAACCGCTGCTCTATCCATCTGAGCTACAGGGCCGAAGTGCGATAGGTTGCTGAGGCGAGCCGCAGACGGCGCAACGCTCGATCGCGGGCGCCGCTCAAGCGCGGCAACTCGGCCTCGGTTTACAGTTGCTGTCGCAAGGCTATTTTAACCAGTTTGCCGGCAAACGGCCGGTTCAGCCGCGCGCTCGACGTCGTCCGCCTCGGCCGATTGGCGCGTAGCCGGCAAGCCGGCCCTCGCAGCATGCTGCCAAGGCTTGCCGGGGGGCGCTTCACCAACAGCGCTCAGCGCTTCATCGAGCGAACGCCATCGCGCTACCAGCTTCCTTCCTTGCTTCCCCACCACCAGATCAAGCCTACGGTTGCGGTGCTCTGCTGTTTTTTGAGCACGCCCTGCACATCGCTCACGAATGAGGGCTGATTGGAGTAGTCGCGCCGCCACTCATATCGCATCAGCAATCCATCGGCAACCTGATAATCCAGGGTCGCGGTATTTTCCTTGAGAGCCTGCGTCACTCCGCTGAACAGCCCGCCACGATCAGAGAGGTATTCGCCGCGGGCGCCCACGGCGATTTTTGGCGTGAGCTGGTATCGCACATAGGCCGCGCCGCCATCGACGTGGACAGGAGCGTCAGGCGTGCCTGGTGCTTGATTCCGCCAGAGCCGCTGGATAAAGTAGTCGCCCTCAAGCGCGACCGTCAGCTTTGGGGTGGCCTGCCAGCTCACGTAGGTGTCGAAGATGTGCGTCAGCCCGTCCGGCGCGGGACGAATTGCCTGGAAGCTCAGCCCGGGCTGCACCGGGATCATGCTGGTCGGCGGCACCACGACGCGATCAGGGTGCTCCTGGCCAAGGTAATAATTCATCGTCCAGCTCACGGACTTGCGCGGCCGGGCGGTGAAGCCGAAGAGCTGGTCTTTGAACCCGTTGGTTGCCTCGACCTGGTTGGTGCCGTTCACCAGCCAGTAGTTCACCGTAAACGTGTCGGTGATCGGAACCGATGCGCGAACTCCCATGTGGTAGAAGGGCAAAAAATCAAACCACAGAGCGCGCGAATAGTTGAGCTGGTCTTTGGTGTAGTTGCCTTCGATGCCCAACGAGCTGCTCCACTTGCCAAAATCCACGGTCACGCCTTTGCCCAGCGGAACGACGTACGTTCCGTAGGCCTGGAAGATGTTGCGATAGATTTCAGGTCGAGGCTCATTCAACGGATTTCCCTGCAACGTGTCGGTCGCCTGGCCGAATTGCAAATCCAGCCGCCCACCCCAGCGTCGACCTGCGGCCACGTCGGGCGCATGATCGAAGATGACGCTGGCCTGATTCAGGCTGAACTCATTGCTGAGCACGTCGTAGGCGCGCAGCAGATTGACTCGCCCCACCGGATGGTTGAAGTTGTAGGCGTAGTAAGTGTCCAGGCCCAAATTGATGGTGGTGTCGCGGAAGAACTGGAAGGCCTTCGCGTCCGGCTCAGTCGGCGTTGCAGCCGCAGTGTTCTGCTTTGCCGCATCACCTTGCTGCGGTGCCGGCGTTGACGCGCCATCCGCTGCAGTGTGGGCTGCCGCAGCAGGCACGATGGAAGCCGCCTGAAGCTGCTTCACCACTGCCTTCAGCTCTTCCACTTCGCGCTCGAGCCTGGCAATGCGGTCCTGCGTTTCCTGCCGATCTGAGGAGTCGGCCTGTAACGCGGCCGCATTCACCGCGCCGGCCGCGCACAGCAATGCCCACAACGCCGCAAACTGACGAAGACACTTCATAGCTCTGCTCCGTAGCGTTCAACCACAACGAAGCAGAATACAGGCAGCGGCGTACGGCCGGCGTTTCACAATGTCACCAGCACATCGGGAGCGTTTCGTACCTTGTTTCGCGGTGGCGCCGGCTCGCTCTTGCGCCGTTTAATTCGTCCTGGCCCATCCAGCGCTGCGGCCGATTCGGTCGCGATTACGAGCGGCGGCCATCGCTCTGCCTTCGCGAATTGAGACTACGCGCCGCGGCCCGCGCACTGCACTCGACGGGCGATATCTCGCGGCCGATTGCGTGGAAGCACGCGCTTTGCCCGCACGATGCCACTCAAGCGAGCACCAGCACAGGTAAGCGGCGCCGGCCGCGCTGAGCGCGCAGAAGATATAAGTTCCGATCAAGGCGCAACCTCGTCGTGCTCGGCCTGATTGCCGAGCCACAACATCCCGATTGGATAATGGCGACCCTAAAAGACTTGTGAAAACTTCCTAAAAAGTGTCTAAAAATGGATGGGGCCTCCTTTTAGGAAATCTTTAGCCCGAGTGGCGTGTAATTGAAATGCGACCGAAGCTGGCCATGCCCGAGGAGAAGTCGAAAATCCTTGTCGTTGACGACGAGCCGCAGATCACGCGCGTGCTGAAGACGACGCTGTCAGCGCAGGGCTACGCGATTCGCACCGCATCCGATGGCCTGGAGGCGGTGCGCGCGATGGAAGAATGGCCTCCGAACCTGCTGCTGACCGACCTGAAGATGCCGAAGATGGATGGCGTTGAGCTCACTCGCCACGTTCGCTCCCGGTCGGCAGTGCCCATCATTGTGTTGTCGGTTCGCGGCGATGAAAGCTCCAAAGTCGCCGCCCTCGATGCCGGCGCAGACGATTACGTCACCAAGCCGTTTGGCGTGAACGAACTGCTCGCCCGCATTCGCGCCGCGTTGCGCCGCTCCGTGGTCGCAACCGATAAAACCGCCAGCGTGATTGAAGTGGGCGATTTTTCCATTGAGACCGAATCGCGCTCCGTCCGGGTAAAGGGCCGGGAAGTAAAGTTGACGCCCAAGGAATTTGACCTGCTCGTTTACCTGGCCCAGCGCCCCGGCAAAGTCATGACGCATCGCACGCTGCTGGCCAACGTGTGGGGCGAGAACAGCACTGAAAGCTCCGAGTACCTGCACGTCTTTATCGGCCATCTTCGCAAAAAACTGCAGCCCGACGACAACTCTCCCCGATACGTCACGACCGAACCATGGGTCGGATACCGCTTCAACCCCAGCGGCGAGCAGTTCACCTGAGCGCCGGCGCTGCTGGCCGCCGCGCGGCAATCCGGCGCTTCAAAATTGCACCGCGCCGTGACTCAGCCTGTTTGCTCTTCGGTTGCGCGCCCGCCGTTTCGCCCGCCTTTAGACTTTTTTTAGGAACTGACACGTATGCTGATCTGGGCTCGGAACACGCGCCTGCTCTGACCTCGCCATGGCCGATCAATCCCTAATGTCGCCTCCTCAGCAACCCGGCGCGCGCCGCGGCGTACAGGTGTTTGTCGCCACCAGCGTCATGCTGTCGTTCATTTCCTTCTGGCGCGCGGCAGCCATCGTGCTGAACGACCTGGGATCGTCGGCTTACTATGTCGGCGGCGACACGGAAAACATCGTGGGCAGGAGCGCGCCCTGGTTCGTGCTCGCCGTCATGCTGTTCAGCTATGCCGTGCGCGCGCTTTACATTGAATCGAGCGCCATGTTTGTGCGCGGCGGCGTCTACCGCGTGGTGAAAGAAGCCATGGGCGGCACGCTGGCCAAGTTTTCCGTCTCCGCCCTGTTGTTCGATTACATCCTCACGGCTCCCATTAGCGCGGTGGCTGCCGGCATGTACCTGGCCGGCTTCTTCAAAGATGTCGGCGGCTACGTCGGCCACACCTTCACTTACAACGACAACTACTTCGCCGCCGGCTTCGCCATCCTGATCGAGATTTACTTCTGGTGGAAGAACATCCAGGGCATCCACGAATCGAGCGACAAGGCGATGAAGATCATGAAGATCACAACCGTCATGGTCGTGATCCTGATCGTGTGGTCGGTGTACACCATCGCCAGGCTGCACGCTGCCGCGCCCGCAGGGTGCCCGAACTGCGGCCACCTGCCGCCGCTGCCCTCGGTCGGGAATTTTGCCCATGTGGGCGGCGAGTGGAAAACCAAGGAAGCGTTCGGCTGGCTGCAGGGCACCTGGGTGCAGGCCGTGTTTCCGCTCATTCTCCTGATCGGCTTTGGCCACGCCGTGCTCGCCATGAGCGGTGAAGAAACGCTCGCCCAGGTCAACCGCGAGATTGAAAGCCCCAAGCTGAAGAACCTGAAGCGCACCGGCTTCATCATCTTTATTTACAGCCTGCTATTCACCTCCCTGGTGTCGTTTTTTGCGTCGATGATTATTCCCGACGCCGAGCGCCCAAAATTTTTCGGAAACCTGATTGCCGGCGTCGCCATGAACTTTGCCGGCCCGGGAATCGCCAAGCTCATCTTCCACGGCTTCGTCGTGCTGGTCGGCGTGCTGATGCTGGCCGGCGCCGTCAACACCGCGGTCATCGGCGCCAACGGCGTGTTGAACCGTGTGGCTGAAGACGGGGTTCTGACCTCGTGGTTCCAGCGCCCGCACAGCCGCTACGGCACCACCTACCGCATCATCAACCTCATCGTCGTTCTGCAGATTGCGACCATCCTGTTCAGCGGCGGCAACGTGTTTATCCTTGCCGCGCTGTACGCCTTCGGCGTGATCTGGAGCTTCTCATTCAAGTCGCTGGCAGTGCTGGTGCTGCGCTTCACCGAGGCCAACGTGAAGCGCGAATGGAGAGTGCCGCTGAACATGCACATCGGAAGGATTGAAATTCCGATTGGCCTCGGAATCATCACGCTGGTGCTGTTCGCGGTCGCCATCCTCAACCTGTTTACCAAGCCGGACGCGACGGTCGCCGGCGTCGGCTTCAGCCTGGTGTTCTTCGCCATCTTCAGCGTCTCCGAGCACTACACCCACAAGCACCGCGCCGCCCACGAGAATATTGAGCAGTTTCGCGTAACGGAACGCGAAGACCTGGACGACACGGCAATCTCCGTCAGGCCCGGCAACACGCTGGTCGCGGTCCGCGATCCGCGCAACCTCGGCTATCTGCAACAGGTGCTGCACACCACCGATACCACGCAGAATGACGTCGTGGTCATGACCGCGCGTCTTTACCATCGCGAGCACAGCTTCAGCGGCTCAAGCGTCATGGAAGCCAAGGACGTCTTCGATTTATACGAGCAGGAGCTGTTCACGCACGTCGTGACCGTGGCTGAAAAAGAAGGCAAGCCCGTGCACCTGCTGGTGGTGCCCGGCACCAACGTGTTCGATACCATCGTGGCGACGGCCCAGCGGCTGCAATCGAGCAAGATCGTCAGCGGCCTTTCGCAGCAGCTCACCGCCGACGAGCAAGGCAAGTTTACCGGCGATGCGTGGGAGCGCCTGCCCGAGCCGCGCTCTTCCATGACGCTCGAAATTGTTGCGCCCCAGGGTGAAATCCGGACTTACGAACTCGGCCCGCACACGCCGCGGCTGCGCAAGCGTGACCTGGTGCTGGTCCACGACGTGTGGCTAAAACTGACCGCCATGCCGGAGTTCCGCAAGCTCCACCACTACCACGTGATTTCAGTGGCGGTGCAGCGCATGCGCGCCGACCTGGAAAGCAAGACGCGCGACCAGGTCATCGATCAGCTTCGTGACGATCTCGACAAAGAACAGGATTAACCGCTGCAGCAGCTAACGCGCGGCAAGGCTCGGCGCGGAACAGCCACACACTCTCGCGTCGCAAGTCTTCCCTCTGTAAGCGAGCTTAACCAAACGTGCTTACCGCTTGCGCTGTGCCGCGCTGCGGCCGGCGGAATTCTGTTGCGGCGCTCCGCTGGATGCCATGAGCTCGCGTATGTCGCTCGGAGGCAGAGCGCGCACGTGCGAATACCAGGCCATCACCATTTGCAGGAACTCAAGCATCTGCTGCAGGCGGACGCGGGTGTGCGCTTCGCTCTCTTTACCTTCGGAAAGCACCAGGGTCTGGCGCACCACTTCAATCGCCGGGTCGAGGACGCGCCGCTTGCGTTCGTCAAGGATCGCCTGGAACATGTCCCAAACGTCGCTCAGGCACTCGAAATGGTCGCGCCGGTCACCCATCACGTGGACCACCCGCACCACGCCCCAGGCCTGCAACTCCCGCAGGCTAGTGCTCACGTTCGAGCGCGATACCGAGAGCATTTCGGTGAGCTGCTCCGCGTTCAGCGGGTGTGGCGCAATAATCAGCAGCGCGTGGATCTGCGCCACCGTGCGGTTCACGCCCCATCGGTTCGCCATTTCGCCCCAGCGCAGCACGAACTGACGGGCAGTTGCCGAAAGTTCCATTCGCGAGTAAGCCCCTTCCTTCCCGTCAGCCGCAGCCGCTCAATTTTATACACGCCGGAAACCCCCGGGTGTTAAAGGCAGGTTAAAGCGTGCTTTCCAGCCATCCACTTGGGAGGAAAATGCCATCTGACAGGGTGATGACATTTCAGTTTTGTCAGAAATATCTATTCCAGCGGAACACCAACGGTGTCCGTCACTAAGAAGGACGTGCGATGACGGCGGCAGAACGCAGCGCGCTGCGCAAGGCGCAACGCGGTGATTCTTCAGGCTTTTCCTACCTTTACGAAATGCACAAACGGCGGGTTTATTCGCTCTGCTATCGCATCGTTCACAACGCAGCCCAGGCCGAGGAGCTTACCCAGGACACCTTCCTGCAGGTCTATCGCAAGTTGAAGACGTTCCGCGGTGACTCTGCTTTTTCCACCTGGCTGCACCGCATCACGGTGAACGTTGCGCTGATGCATATTCGGCGCTGCCAATCGCGCATCAGCGAGGTGCCGTTCGAGCCGCTGGTTGAAAGCGGCAGCGACGATGCGCCATTTCGCGAGCAGATGGGCTCGCCCGACCCCAAGCTGGGCTCGGCGGTTGACCGCCTAAACCTGGAGCGCGCAATCTCGAACCTTCCGCCGGGCTACGGTCTGGTGTTCGTTTTGCATGACGTGGAAGGCTACCAGCACGAGGAAATTGCCGACCTGCTGGGCTGCTCGGTTGGCAATTGCAAATCGCAACTGCACAAGGCGCGGCTTAAATTACGGAAATCGCTGCTCGGCCAGCTTCGCCCCACCTATCCGCATGCATGTTCCACGCGCCCACGCTGGCATGCGAAAGCGGGCGCCGCGTAGCCCGGTAGCGACGTTCAGCGCGGCAGCGCCGGCAGCTTTCCGCTGAGCAGCTCGCCCAGCTTCATTGCCGGCACGCGTACTCCCACAAAGAATGACCCAAACAGCGCATACTCGGCGCTGACCTGGTCAAAGCGCATCTCGTAGATCAGCTTCTTGAACACCAGCGGATCGTCGGCAAACAAATCCACGCCCCACTCCCAATCGTCGAACCCGATCGAGCCGGTGATGACCTGCTTCACTTCGCCTGCATAACGCCGGCCCACCATGCCGTGGTCGTGCATCTGCCGCTGGCGCTCTTCGATGGGCAGCGTATAAAAATTCTTGTTTTCGTCGCGCTTGCGGTCCATGGGGTAGAAGCACAGGTAGCGCGAGGGCGGAATCTCGGGATAGAGCCGCGTGCGCATGGCCTCGCGTTGCCGCTCCAGCACGGCATGGATTTCGCCCTGCCACTCTGGAGAGTGCGGCGCAATGCCGCGCGCCACAAGCTCCTGATACGTCTTCACGCTGGAGTCGTAAAGCCCAAGCTCAACCACTGAAAGATAGGAATTGACCGGTGCCGCGAAATCCCACAGCCTGAGCGCGGCAACCTGCAGCTCAGCCGACTTCAGTTCAGCGAACGAAGCACGATAATGCAGCAGCATCAGGTCGCCCTTGTGACCCAGCAACGAAAAAATTGCCGACGCGCTGGTCTTGCCCTGTTCCAGCTTGCCCAGCACCGATTCGGCTTCCTGGGCGACGGTATTGCGTTCGCCGGCGGTGAGTGTGCGCCAACGCGCCCAATCGAAGCGCAACATCTGGTGCAGGACGCTCGATCCTTCAAGCGTTAATGGGACAGCGGGAATTTGGGAATGAGAAGCAGCTTCGGAGCTGGCTTGCGGCTTGGGAGAATGCATGCTGCCCGTATTGTAAATTGAGCCGGCGCGAAATCACCGCACCGTGCCGGGGCGTTGCCGGCGAGAAAAAGAAGCTACGCAGCCAGCGAAGGCGCGGCCGCCGCCGCAGCCAGTGCAAGCTGCGCCTGGCCCAGCGCGAGCAGGTCGCGCGCCACCGCGGC
>JAJPJZ010000319.1 GCA_021323935.1 Terriglobia bacterium
AAGGTCAGCTTCTGCGGATCAGCGCCGTAACGCACCAGGGTGCTGGCATTCACATTGGTTGACCAGGCAATGACCGCAGTGCTCTCCGTGGCGCTTTCAACCCGCGGGCCTTTAGTAATGGCAACCGGCTGCGGGGCATCATCCTGCGCCTGTGCAGACAGCATGGCGGCTGGCGCCAGGACGAGCGCCAGCGCCACCGCTAGTTTGGCCGAGCCCACTTTCATTCGGATTGCGATTCTGCAGCTCACACTTGCTTTGATGATCGCAGCCGCAGTGAACGTCGCCTGCCCTGAACCGCGCTTCCAGCTTAGGGTTTCCATCGCGCTCAGATTGTGAGAAGCTGTGGTTGAGGGCACTGGCATTGCGGGTTTTAGGGATTGATTGCGGCGGCGAATTCACCGGCTACGGCGTCGTCGATCAGGAAAACGCGCGCGGCCTGTCCTGCGTCACTTACGGGGCCATTGCGCTCAAGCGCACGGAGCCGCTGGCGCAGCGGCTGGCCAGCGTCTTCCATCAGTTGAGCAGCGTCATCGAACATCATCGGCCCGACGCCGTTGCCATCGAAGAAGTGTTTTACGCGGTGAACGCCAAGTCAGCATTAAAGCTGGGCCAGGTCCGCGGTGTGGCCATGCTTTGTGCCGCCATCCACGCCTGCCCCATCGCCGAGTATGCGCCGTTGAGCATCAAGAGCGCGGTGGTGGGCTACGGCCGGGCTGAGAAGCAGCAGGTGCAGCAGATGGTCACGCGGCTGCTTGCGCTGGCTGCCCCGCCTGAGCCCTTTGACGCTGCTGACGCGCTCGCCGTCGCCATCTGCCACCTGCACACCCACGCTACGCTGGCACGCTTCCACGCCGCCGGCACGCGCGGCTGACTGGGCATCCGCTAAAATCATCAGTCGCGATTTTTCTGGCCATGCTTCGCTCTCGCAGTTTTTGTCTGCTCCTCGTGCTGGTGCTCCTGGCTGCTTCCGCCGCCGCCCAGGACGAGCTGCGCCTCGACCCGAAAGACCCTTCGTACCACCCCCCGGTTGCGACGGTAATTTTTGACCTCAATTTCCCCGGCGCCTCGCCCAGCCACTACACCGTGGCCGTGAACGCCGATGGCAAGGCCGCCTATCAGTCCAATGGCGGCGAAGATAATGCCGCCACCGGTCAGAGCACCGGCGACCCCAACATTGTCGCTTTCACCATGACTGAGGCCGCCCGCGCCCGCATCTTCGCCCTGACGCAGAAGCTGAACTACTTTTCCGGCAGCTACGAGTACACCCGCGGCCGGGTGGCAAACACCGGCTCAAAGACGCTGGTTTTTGCCGATTCCAGCCGCCACAACTCCACTACCTACAACTACAGCCAGGTCCCTGCGATTCAGGAACTTACGCGGTTTTTTCAAAGCGTTTCAGCAACCCTGGAATATGGCCGCAGGCTGCAGTATGACCTGCGCTTCGATAAGCTCGATTTGCCCAAGCAGCTCGACAAGATGACGGCTGAAGCTCAGGACAAGCAGCTTGCCGAACTCCAGGCCGTGGTTCCGGTGCTGCAGAAGATCTCTGCCGATTCCAGCGTGATGCGCATCGCCCGCGTGAACGCCGACCGCCTGCTGGCCATGGCCGGCGCTCCGCTCGCCGCCCGATGACGCCGCGCTCCGCCCGGCGCAACTTTGGCCTGCCATTTGGGTTACTGTTAACGGTAGAGTAGGTCGTCCCCGGGGAGGCCTTATGGGCAGCCGCTTCAACGCTTTTTTGCTAGCCAGCGCGGTCTTTGCCATTGCCGCAGCTTCCTGTGCCCGCGCCGATAGCCATGTGCGCATCGTTCGCCTCAGCTACATCAACGGCCAGGTGCAGGTTGATCGCGGCCACGGCGCCGGGTACGAGCAGGCGCTTCCCAACCTGCCGGTCGTCGAAGGATTGAAGCTCTCGACCGGCTCTGACGGCGTAGCTGAACTGGAATTTGAAGACGGCAGCACCTTCCGCATCACGCCTGAAACCGAAATTGAAGTTCGCCAACTGCAACTCGATGATTCCGGCGCTACCCTGTCGGCCATCGCCTTGCTGCACGGCACCGCCTACATCGATTTCCGCAAGCGCAAGGAAGATGTGTTTGATGTGGTGCTGCCGGCCCGGCAAATCACGCTGACGCACCCGGTGCGCCTGCGCGCTGAAGTCGCGCAGGATGAAGCCGAACTGGCCGTCTTCAGCGGCGAACTTGACCTTGCCGGCTCAAGCGAGGTTTTGCGCGTCAAGAAGAATGAGAGCGTGACGCTCGATTTTGCCGATTCCGCCCACTACACGCTGGCGAAGGAAATCGAAACCGCACCCTACGACGACTGGAGCAACGAGCGCGACAAATACCGCCAGCGCTACGCCTCGGTCATCGACGACAGCGGCACCACTCCGGGTTACGGGCTGGCTGATCTGGCCTACTACGGCACCAGCTTCGATCTGCCCGGCTACGGTTGGGTGTGGCAGCCTTACGGCATCGGCGCCGGCTGGGACCCGTTCTCGAGCGGCTATTGGAATTATTATCCCGCTACGGGATGGATGTGGTGCTCGTATGCCCCGTGGGGCTGGTATCCGTATCGCTACGGATCGTGGTTCTTCGTCCCCGGCCGGGGCTGGCTCTGGTCGCCCGGCAGCACGCTGGTGGCGACCGGATGGCAGCCGATTCCGCCGGTCATCGGCGCGCCCGCCGGATTCCGGCCTCCCACCCGGCCCATCCGCCCGCCGCTGTCGCCCGCCAACACCATCGTTGCGGTTGGGCGGCAGCCAGTCTCAGGACCAGGGCGCCATCCCTATGATCCTTCTGACCCGGTGCTGGCCGTGGGCGCCAACTGGCGCAAGGCCACGGGCAAGGGGGCGAGCGCTTCGCCTTCAGCCGCGTCGGGCGGCGTCAGCACGTTCGCGCCTGCCTCAACCCCCGCGACCTTGACCACCGCAACAACCCCGGGCTCGATTCGAGATTTGCGGCGCAGCCTCGATACCCCCGCCATTGCTTCTGAAATCGAAACCATGCGGCGTGAAGGAACTTACGATCGGCATCTGCACCGCGAATTTGAGCGCAGCGAGGCTCCCTACGCCAATGCGCCTCCGCCGGGCGCGGCCGCCTTGTCGGCACACCAGGCTGCAGCGCCACATCCCGGGAGCGGCGCACCCGCCGGCTGGTCACACAGCGCGTCAGCGCCGATGCATACCGGCGCGGGCGGCGGCGGCGGCGCTGGTTCCCTCGGCCACAGCGGTGGCGCGCCCATGAGCGGTGGTGGCGGCGGCGCGCACGCTTCCGGCAGCGGTGGCGGAGGCGGTGGCGGAGGCGGACACACGGGCGGCGGCCGCCCGCCTCGTTAGGGATTGCAGAGGAGGGTTCATCCGCGCCTTGCGACCGAGCTTTGACGGACGCGCTATGCCGACGAAATTCCCGCGCGCCGGCTTCGTACCTGAGTTTCCACAGACATCGCCGCCCCCGGACTTGCATCTAATTGCGGTGGTAAGTGCCGTCTGCTTGCCAACTCCCGCATCGAGGCCGCAATGCCCACCTTTACGCAAGATGTTCAGGAAATCCGCCGCCGTGCGTCACAAAAAATTGAAGAAGGCGCCGTCACTCACGGTTACAAGGGCGACGTGCATCGCACTATTGAGATTCTGAACGAGGCGCTGGCCACCGAAATTGTCTGCGTCCTCCGCTACCTGCACCATTACTTCATGGCCACCGGCGTCCATGCCATGGCGGTGCGCGATGAATTCAAAGAGCACGCCGACAACGAGCGCGAGCACGCCGACCGCATTGCCGAACGCATTCAGCAGCTTGGCGGCAAGCCCGACTTCAGCCCGCAAACGCTGCTGCAGCGCTCAGCTTCGCAATATGTCGAAGGCGAAACCCTGGCTGACATGATTCGCGAAGACCTGATTGCCGAGCGCATGGTGGTTGAGATTTATTCCGACATGGTGCGCTTCTTCGGCAGCGACGATCCCACCACGCGGCACATGCTGGAAGAAATCCTGGCAGAAGAAGAAGAGCATGCCAGCGACCTCAGCGACCTGCTATACATCGTGGAGCCTTCTACCGGCAAGACCGAGGGAGAGGACCCGGGCGCCGACCCGCTGAGAATCAGCGGCGGCAAACGCGAAGGACAAAATCGCGAAGCGCAGAATCGCGACCGGCAGAATCGCGAGGGACAAAATAACCTCCAGGGCAATGGCCGGGCATCAGCCGACCAGGAGAGCGGCAACGTGAAATCGAATCGCAAGCAGGAAAGCAGCGGTAGCACGTCGCGCGGCAATGATGCAAAGACACGGCAAAGCACGCAGAGCAATCGCAAGCAGGAGCGCTCCGGCGCCGGCGGCCGCGCCGAGGCCGAAGCCGAACCCGGCACCGTGATTGGTGAATTGCAGCGGCGTGATCGCGAACCTGGCGTTCCGCAAAGCGCCGGGCGCGGGCAGCGAAACCGCGGCGTGGCCGGCCCGGCCGACGCTGAAGGGGGCGAACTGCACTCCGGCCAGCAACTCGGCGGCTCGCGCGCCCCGCGCCAGACTCAACCCAAGGGCAACAAGCGCAAAGTGGCGTAGCCCGTTTCACCGGGCACGGACACCTTGGTGCTTCGTTTTTTGTTCTGGCTCAGCGCTGCAAACGGTTCTGAAACTGATCGAGATTCCGCCCTGTTAAGCTCGCCTTGCCGTTCCGGCAGGGCGGTCTTTTTTTCTGCAACTTAAATTCACATACACGCCCCGCTCCCTTCACCTTGACATTCTAGGCGAAGAGCCGTATCGTCACCTAGAATGACTAGTCGAGAACGTCGCAGCCGCATTGAGTTACTGCAGGGCACGCTTGATCTGCTGGTCCTGCGCACTCTTCTGCTTGGGCCCGCACATGGGCATGCCATTGCCCGCGCCATCGAGTTCCGCTCTGATGACGTGCTGCAGGTGGAGCAAGGCTCGCTTTATCCGGCGCTGCACCGGCTGCTGAAGCGCAAGTGGATCACGGCGGAAGATGGGCCGTCAGAAAACAACCGTCGCGCCAAGTTTTACCGGCTCACCGCCAAAGGCCGCCGCCAGCTTGAGCTTGAAACCAGCAAGTGGGACGCGCTGGCCGCCGCCATCGGGCGCATTCTGCGGCCCGCGGAAGGAGAAGGCGAGTGAACCACCGTGACCGGCACATGCGCGACCTGCAGCAGGATATTCGCGAGCACATCGCGGAGGCCACCGAGGAGAATATTGCCCGCGGCATGTCGCCGGATGAAGCTCGCTACGCCGCGCTGCGCAAGTTCGGCAACGTGACCCAGGCGACCGAAGCCACCCGCGAAGTTTGGACGGTAGTGTGGGCTGAGCGCCTGCTGCACGACGTTCGCTATGCGCTGCGCATGTTGCGCAGGGCTCCGGGCTTCACTGCCGTGGCGGTGCTCACGCTTGCGCTCGGCATCGGCGCCAATACCGCCGTGTTCTCGGTAGTGTACCGGGCGCTGCTGCGGCCGCTTCCCTATCGCGACTCCGGCCGGCTCGTGGTGTTGAATGAAACCACTCCTAAAGTGGGGCTGGTCAGTGTCTCGTATCCCGATTTTCTCGATTGGCGTGCGCAAAGCCACAGCTTTGCTGAAATGGCGGCCATCCAGGCGCTCGCATTCAATCTTTCAGGCGTAACTGAACCTGAGAGCATCAGCGGCGAGGCCGTGACGCCCAACTTGCTCGGCATGCTTGGCGTCCAGCCCATTCTTGGCAGAGATTTTGCAGCGGCTGAGGAGCAGCCCGGCGCAGCGCCGGTGGCCATTCTCAGCTATTCGCTGTGGCAGCGGCGCTTTGCCGGGAGCCCGAGCGCGCTCGGCAGCAGCATCACGCTCAATGGCCGAAGCTACACCGTCATTGGCGTGCTGCCG
>JAJPJZ010000404.1 GCA_021323935.1 Terriglobia bacterium
CATGCGGCGGACATGGCGCGAGGTGCTGTGGTCGGCAGTGTTGTTTATTCCGGGCGTGTGGCTGTTCCTGCGGTTAAAGACGGGGCTGACGGCGAACCACGCGGTGTTTGTTCGCGGCTGGCGCGACAAGCTGCACATGATTTTCGAGGTGCCGTTTCACGGCTACTCGGACCGCGCGGACACTATCTTGATGTGGGCGTTGCCGGCGTGCATTGTGGCGGCCGTCGCACGCAACAAAGAAATGAAGTTACGACTGCCCTGGCTGGCGGCGTTTGCGGCGGTGCTGCTCACTTACCTGCTGATGCCGTATGCCTGGGGCGAGACCTTCGACATCGACCTGCGGTTCTTGCCGCCTGCGTTTGTGCTGCTGCTGTGTGTGGCCCCGCTCGGCCGGCGATCTCGATGGCTGCTGCCGGCGGCGATTGCGCTGCTTGCGCTGAAGATGGCGACGACAACCGCCGGGATGCAGGAGCGCTCGCAACTGCTGGCAGGGGCTCGCGCAGCCGTCGAAATAATCGATCGCAACGCGCGGCTGCTGCCCATGGTGCAGGCGCCCGACGACCAGGATGTGCTCGACCGCCAGTATGTCCACTACGCCGATTACGCGGTGATTCGGCGCGGCGCTTTTGTGCCGTACCTGTTCGATATTCCGGGCCAGATGCCGCTGCGCTGCGATCCCTGCATTGATGCGCCTGATGCGTTCTGGGACCTGCAGTACGCGCAAGCGCCGGACTGGCAGCAGATCAGGGGCGACTACGATTACGTGTGGGCGTGGGACGTGGAGAAATTCGATGGCGAGATCCGCAGCTTCGCCGACCTGGTGTTCACGTCAGGCAAGCTGCGGCTGTATCGCATTCGGCGATGACAATGAGGGGGAGAGTGATCACGGTGGCGACGTCAAATGCCGGCAAGCTGCGCGATTTCCAGGGCGCGGCGGCCGAGTTTGGCGTGGAAGTTCGCGGATTGCCGCGATTCGCGTCGCTGCCGCCCGCGGTCGAAGATGGCCTGACCTTCGCTGAGAACGCGCGCAAGAAGGCGGCGCACTACGCAGCCTTCGAAAACTGCGACCTGCTGATCGCCGATGATTCAGGCATTGAAGTTGATGCCCTGGGCGGCGCACCTGGAGTTCATTCGGCGCGCTACGCCGCTACCGCGAACTCGAATGCCGGCGACGCAGCCAACAACGCCAAGCTGCTGCGCGAGCTGTCCGGCACGCCAGCGGAGCGCCGCGGCGCGCAGTTCGTTTGCGTGATCGCGGCGGCCGCTCAGGGCGCAGTGATTCCGGAAGTGTTCACCGGCACCGTGCGGGGCATGGTGCTGCAGGAGGCGCGCGGCGGCTTCGGATTTGGCTACGATCCTTTATTTCTTGTTCCTGAGCTGCAGAAGACGTTTGCGGAGCTGAGCGCGGCGGAAAAGGCGCGGTTCAGCCACCGCGGCATTGCGTTCAGGAAATTCTTGGAGTGGCTGGCGCGAACTCGATGAAGCTTCAGGCTGCCATTAGCTTGGCGAGCACCGAAGCCTTGCTCATCAGGCGCTGCAATTCAAGGAAACTGAAATCGGTGCCTGCTGCTTTTGGGGTTGCGCCTTTGCGGCAGACCTGCAGCACGCCCAGCGGCCCTTTGGCGCCGGGGATCGGAACCGAGATCAATTTCTGGATCACCGCGGTCGAACGGTCTTCCTGGCTTTCTTCCAGCGGGATGGATTCGAAGATCGTGGTGTGCTTGACCTGGGCAAAGTTATTGATGATCTGCGGCCGGCCGTTGGTCGCAGTTTGCGCCGCGACGGAGTTGGCGGCGTTGAGCGGAATGGCTGCCAGGTTCCGCAGCTTGGTGGGATGCAGGAACACCAGCCAGGGCCCTTCGACCCTCAGGATCCCGACTTCCTGCGGGCGAACGCCGAAGGTTTCGGCCACGGTCTTCGCCAGGCGCGCGATGTTCTCTTCGTTGAGCCCGCCGGTACGGCACTCTTCCACAACGCGTTCAAAATCAACCGCAGCGGTTCCCATTCGCGCTCCTACCCATGGATGACATGATTATTCGGCTTAAACGCTCGGCGCTCAAGTTACCTTGGTTCCGGTAAGAGGTTGTGCCTGCGGATTGGCGGCCGGCGCTCAGGCTTGCGTTTTCAGGTGGCTGGTGATGGCCGAGGGTCGCAGTTCTTGACGAGGCTGCGATTGAAAACCGATAATCGAAGGTTCTGTTCGGAGCGGCGCGCCGGCTGGGGCGCGCACACGTAACGCGGCGCGGCTTTCATCCCAAAGGAGCCCATTCTGGCGGCCTCAACGACAGTTTCCCACTCGCATCGCAGCGGTGTTCCGCCCATTCGCGCGGCGCAAGGGCGTGAATTTTTCTGGCGCCGGCTGCATTCGCTCAGCGGCATTGTTCCGGTGGGCGCTTTTTTGATTGAGCACATCCTGGTTTCTAACGCTACCGCCATCAACGGTCCTGAAGCCTATGCCAACCAGGTGAAGTTTTTAGGCAGCCTGCCGCTGGTGATTTTCCTGGAGGCGCTGTTCATCTGGCTGCCCATTGCCTTCCACGGCGGCTACGGAATTTATCTGTGGCTGCGCGGCAAGTCGAACGTGAGCGACTACCCGTGGGCGGGCAATTGGATGTACACCGCACAGCGCTACACCGGCCTGATTGCCTTCGCCTACATCGGCTGGCACGTTTACCACACCCGCTTTGCCGGCATTGACCTGCATGCGCATCCGGGCGCGAGCTTCGGCAAAGTGCAGCTTGAACTGGCGGTTACGTGGCAGTTTGTGTTCTACGTGGTGGGCCTGCTGTGCGCCTGCTGGCACTTCGCGTATGGAATTTTCCTGTTCTGCGCCAAGTGGGGCCTGGTTGCAGGCCGGCGTGCGCAACGACGGGTCCTGGCTGCGTGCATTGTGTTGTTTGTGGTGATGGGCGGCGTTGGATTAGCCAGCCTTACGAAGTTCAGGTCAACGCCGCAACAGCCGGCGGACGAAAGCGCCGACCAACTGTTTCGTACCGCGCCGGCGGCGCCCACGCAGCCGATTGATAACAGATAGGCAGAGGGAATGGCAGCCACACCAAAAATTATCGTGATCGGAGGCGGGCTGGCAGGCCTGGCCGCCGTCATCAAGATTGCCGAAATGGGCGGCCACGTCGATTTGTTTTCGATTGTGCCGGTGAAGCGCTCGCATTCGGTTTGCGCGCAGGGCGGCATTAACGCCGCCAAGAACCTGAAGGGCGAAGGCGATTCCACCTGGCAGCACTTCGATGACACCATCTATGGCGGCGACTTCCTCGCCAACCAGCCTCCGGTAAAGGCGATGTGCGAGGCGGCGCCCGGCATCATTGACCTGCTCGATCGCATGGGGGTGCCGTTTAACCGCACCGCTGAGGGCCTGCTTGATTTCCGCCGCTTCGGCGGCACGCTGCACCATCGCACGGCTTTTGCCGGCGCCACTACCGGCCAGCAACTGCTCTACGCGCTCGATGAGCAGGTGCGACGGTATGAGGCCGAAGGCAAGGTCACCAAGTACGAGCATTGGGAGTTTCTCTCGGCGGTGCTTGATTCCCAGCGCGTTTGCCGCGGCATTTGCGCCATGGATTTGCGCAGCATGGAAGTGCGCACTTTCCCCTGCGACGCGCTCATCATCGCCACGGGCGGCATCGGCGCGATTTTCGGCAAGAGCACGAATTCGGTGGTCTGCACCGGCTCGGCGCAATCG
>JAJPJZ010000253.1 GCA_021323935.1 Terriglobia bacterium
ACCAGTTGGGCGAGTGCGTCGCGCGACATGGGAGCATCGTCAGACGGCTGGTCAGCGGCGTGCACCAGGGCGGCAAACAGCACCAGCAGTATGGCCACGGCAAATCGGAGGAGCACGCTTCGCATAACCCGCAGTTTAGGACCGCGCGCCCGCTGCAAACTCCGGAGAACTGCCGGCCGATAAAACTAAAGTAAGCGGCCCAGGGCCGGCTCCGGCCCGACGGCCAGAAGCCAGCGCGTCCGCTCAGCCGCCAGTTAGCGCTCTGCACCGTCAGGGCGGCCGGCCCGAGGGCTATGCGATTTTGTAGAGCTCCGGGCGCGGCCTCCAACTTTGCGGATTTTTCCAATGCGCCCCGCGCGCCCATCTCCTCTGCCTTCTTGCTTTCAGCGTTGGCGATTCACGTGCTCTGGTTCGACCCAAAGCTCCAGATTATTTGCGGTTGTTCGCACCAGCCGCTTTTCGTACAATCTGCAGCCATTCTCCCGGGGGCTGGCCCCGAGCACCATCCAGATTCGATCCTTCACGCCAGCGGAACTTCTGCTTATGGGGGCAGCGGTTCGGCAGTAGCCCATCTCTCCCGCACTCGGAGGCGTAGCTGTGAGGCACATTAGACTCGCTATCTCTTTGCTGGCGGTGCTGCTGGCATCGATGGCCGCGTTCGCCCAGACCGGAACCTCGGCCATCCGCGGCACTGTGGTTGATCCGCAGAACAAAGTTGTTCCCGATGCAACCGTAACCATCACCAACCTGGCAACCGACGCCGCCCGCACCCAGAAGTCAGGAGCGGCCGGCAACTATTCGTTCGATTTCGTCACCCCCGGCGATTACCGCGTGGAAGCAGAAGCGGCCGGCTTCAGGAAGACGGTCGTCACTTCGGTCCACGCATTGATTGATCATCCCATCGAGGTGCCGCTGCAGCTCGAACTCGGTACCGCCAGCGAAACCGTAAGCGTGAATGCGGAAGCGGTGCAGGTGAACACGCAGGATTCGAACCTGGGCAACAACTTTGTAAGCGAGCAGATCACGCAACTGCCCATCGAATCGCGCAACGTGCTTTCGCTGCTCACGCTGCAGCCCGGCGTCACCAAGGATGGCTACGTGGCCGGCGCGCGCAGCGACCAATCGAACACCACGCTCGATGGAGTGGACATCAACGATGCGCAAACCAACCAGATTTCAAGCACCAGTGCGGCGCTGAATGGCCCGGTATTGCGCCTGAATGCGGAAGCCATCCAGGAGTTTCGCGTCTCTACCGTCAGCGGAAACAACGCTTCCGGGCACTCCTCGGGCGCGCAGATTTCGCTGGTGACCAAGAGCGGCACCAACAACTTCCACGGGTCGCTGTTTGAATACCACCGCAACACCATCTTCAACGCCAATAGCTGGTGGAACAACCATAACGACCTGCCGCGCCCCACGCTGCTGCGCAACACCTTCGGAGCGGCGCTGGGCGGGCCCATTAAGAAAGACAAGCTGTTCTTCTTTTACAGCTATGAAGGGCGGCGCGACGCGGCTTCGACGCCCGCGCCGGTCATCCGCGTGCCGACCGCTTCGCTGGCGGCCGGAAACGTCATGTTCCCGAACTCGGCCGGCGGCATGACGACCCTGACCCCGGCTGACCTGGCCGCAATTTTCCCTGACACCGGCGGCGTCAATCCGCTGGCGCTGAAAGGGCTGGCCCAGGGCACGCAGTTCACTCCGAATTCCACCGCCGTTGGCGATGGCCTGAACGTGGGCGGCTTCGTTTTCAATGCGCCGGCGCCGGTAAAGCTCAACTCGCACCTGGCGAGGCTGGATTACAACCTGACCAGCACGCAAACCGTCTTTGTGCGCTTCAACGACCAATGGGACCACGACGCTGCCTTCGCGCAGCCGGCACTGCCGAACGATACCGCGCCAACGCTGTGGTCGCACCCGATCGGCGTTGCCGCCTCGCACACTTGGGCCGTGCGCAACAACCTGGTCAACACATTCCACTACGGGTTGACGCGGCAAAGCTTCACCCAGGGCGGCGATCAACACTCCAACGTGGCCTACTTCCGAATCGTGTACCTGCCCAGCAACCTCACCACTGATTTCAACCGGGTGACGCCGGTCCATAACTTCGTTGACGATGTTTCGTGGATCAAGCAGACCCACACGCTGCAATTCGGCACGGTGGTGACGCTGGTTTCGAACAATCGTGTGTCGTATTCAGGCTCGTACGATACCGCGGTCACGAACCCCTCCGGGTACAAGACGAACCTGATCACCAGCTCGATCAACGCGTACCTGACCGATAAGTACGGCTACACAATTAAGTCGAGCTTCAAATCGAACGTGGAGAACGCGGTCACGGCGCTGCTCGGGCGCTTCACGCAGTACACCGCCAACTTTCTGTATGACCCGCAGGGCAATCCGCTGCCTTCGGGGGCGCCGGCGACGCGCGATTTCGCTACCCAGACCTACGAAGGCTACGCGCAGGACATCTGGAAAATCAGGCCGAGCCTTACGTTCACTTACGGACTGCGCTACGTGCTGGCGCGGCCCGTCTATGAGCGCAACGGCTATGAAGTTCAGCCCACGATCCCGCTGGGCCAGATCTTCCAGAACCGCGTCAACGCCATGAACCAGGGCCAGGCGGACCTGCAGGACATCATCATCAACAAATCAGGCCCGGCCAATGGCGGCCCGCCCATGTACAACTGGGACAAGACAAACTTCCTGCCGCACGTAGCCCTTGCCTACGCACTGAACAACCAGACGGTGCTGCGCGGCGGCTTCGCCATGCTGAACGATTACTTCGGGCAGCAGATTGCCACGTTCTTCGATCAGCAGAACACGCTTGGCTTCTCATCGAAGACCGTCATTCCGGTGAACACCTACAACGTGGGCTGCGGCCCGTATGTGGTGCAGGGCTTCTACGGAGGCGATCCGACGCTGTGCACTTCGAGCCCGGGGCCGCTGTGGACGAGCTTCAACCAGAACGTGAAGTCACTGCCGGGGATCACAACGCCGAGCAAGCTGACGTTCCCGCTGAAGAATCCTGATGTCGCCTTTCCTACTGACATTGAATCGTCACTCGATTCGCAGCTCACCACCCCCAAGAACTACGCATTCAGCTTTACGCTGGAACACCAGTTGCCGAAGAATTCCGTGCTCCAGGTGTCGTACATCGGGCGGCTCGGCCGCAACCTGCTGGCGCAGCGCGATATTGCCCAGCCGGCCGACTTGCGCGATCCCGATACCGGCGTGGATTGGTATTCTGCGGCAACGATCCTGGAGAAGGCTCGGCAGGCGGGAACGCCGGTGGCCAACATGGCGCCGATTCCCTACTTTGAGCATTTCTGGTCGGTCGCCAACCTTGCAGCCAACGGCGTGAAGTGCCCTAAATCGCTGCCCAACTGCTCGGCAACCCAGGCCATTTACAACGACGCCTATTCATTCAACGCGAATGACTGGACGACGACGATGCTCGATATCGATGCTGCATCGAATATCGGGCCGCACGCGTTTTATCAGCCGCAGTATGGCGCGCTGACCACCTGGACCACCATCGGCAATTCCAACTATCACGCGCTGGCGGCTTCGCTGCGCACGCGCATGAGGATCCTGTCGCTGGACTTGAACTACACCTGGTCGCACTCGCTTGACGATGCTTCAGGGTTGCAGAACGCGGGGGCATTCAGCGGTTCATCGCTGATCCTCAATGCCTTCCGCCAGCGCGACAACTATGCTTCATCGGACTTTGACATGCGGCACATCGTGACCGCGAACGCCGTGCTGCAGGTGCCGTTCGGCCGTGGCCGCGCCATGCTCTCAGGCGCGCACGGAGTGGTTGAGGCGCTGGTGGGCGGCTGGCAGCTTTCACACGTGTTCCGCTGGAACTCGGGCCTGCCGTTCGGCTCGCCCATCGATTCCAACACGTGGTCAACCAACTGGGAAAACCAGTCGGAAGTTTCGCTGGTTTCGCCGCTGCCGCTCAGCGGCTGCCCCACTCGCCTGGTAGCGACGCCGCAGTTCTTCGGCGGCTGCGAGACGCAGGCATACCAGAGCTTCCGCAACTCGTATCCCGGCGAAACCGGTCTGCGCAACTACTTCCGTTACCCCAGCTACATTGATATCGACATGGGCCTGGGCAAGAGCTGGCACATGCCGTGGGGGAAAGGGGGAGCGGGCGGCGAAGGCCATCAGTTGCAATTCCGGGCTGAGGTCTTCAACCTGACCAACACGCAAAACTTCGCCAGCCTGGCATTTGGCCGCAGCGGTTGGGGCATCCTGCCGACCAGCCCCGGGACCATTGGCCAGCCCAGCCCCGATTTCTCGAACTTCGCGCCTACGTCGCAAACTTCGAGCACGGGCAGCAGCCCATTCCGGGTAATGCAGTTCGGCTTGCGCTACAGCTTCTAACGCTCGCCGTTTGATCTATGAAGGCCGCCCGCATGGACGGCCTTCTTTTTTCGTGGTGCAGGGGTGCTCAGAACAGCGCGGGCTGCTTGCGGGGACGAGTGGCGCCGAAGTGCTCGTAGGCCAGTTGCGTGGCCACGCGGCCGCGGGGAGTGCGATCGAGGAAGCCGATCTGAATCAGGAACGGCTCATACATTTCTTCGATCGCTTCCGGCTCTTCTGCCAGCGCGGCGGCCAGCGTGTTCAGCCCAACCGGCCCGCCCTGGTATTTTTCGATGATGGTCAGCAGCAGGCGGCGATCGACTTCATCGAAGCCGTGCTTATCAACCTCGAGCATTTCGAGCGCTGATTGAGCTGTGGCCAGGTCGATGCGGCCGCTGCCGCGCACCTGCGCGTAGTCGCGCACGCGGCGCAGCAGGCGGTTGGCGATGCGAGGCGTGCCCCGCGAGCGCGCGGCAATTTCAAGCGCGCCGGCTTCCTCGATCTCAACTCCCAGAATTTCAGCCGAGCGCAGCAGGATGATCTTGAGCTCATCGTTGGTGTAGAACTCAAGCCGCAGTACGATGCCGAAGCGCGAGCGCAGGGGCGCGGAAAGCAGCCCGGCCCGCGTGGTCGCGCCCACAAACGTGAACGGCTTCACTTCGAGCGTGTGCGTGCGCGCCGCCGGCCCCTGCCCGATAATGATATCGAGCTGATAATCCTCCAGCGCCGAGTACAGAATTTCTTCCAGCGCCGGCTGCAGGCGGTGCACTTCATCGATGAACAGCACCTGCTTTTCCCGCACATTGGTCAGGATTGCGGTCAGGTCGCCCTTGATCTGCAATGTGGGGCCCGAGGTTTGCTGAAAGGCCGCCGACATTTCATTGGCGATGATGGTGGCGAGCGTCGTCTTGCCCAGGCCCGGCGGGCCGTAGAGCAGCACGTGGTCAAGCGCTTCGCCGCGCGAGCGCGCCGCCTTGATGGCGACTTCTAAATTATCTTTGACTTTCTGCTGGCCGATGAATTCGCGCAGCCACTTGGGCCGCAGCTTCAGCTCGTAGGAAGCGTCATCATCGAGCACGCGCGCCGACACCAGGCGGTCAGGCGCGTCTGGCTGCTGGCTCGAGCCGCCCTGCGCGGCGCGGAATTCACGGTTCGGCGGGGAGGAAGGCACGCACCCACGATAGTAAGCGCAATCAGGAGTGGAAACAATTGCGCAAAAAGCAATCAGCACCCTGAGGCGGCTACGCGCCGGTCAGAGTGCTGATACCCACCACGTCGAATTTGCTAGACCGCTGTGGTCTTTCGCCCGCCACGGATGAAGTGGATGATCAGCGAGATCACCGCAACCACGATCAGCAGATGGATTAACCCACCGGTGATGTGGACGCCGAGCCAAAGAATCAGCCACAGTGCGGCCAGTACCAGAAACAACCAAAAAAACAGACCCATGGAGCTACTCCCCCTTTTTGGCAGAACTTCACTGCGCTCTTGAATTAGAAGGAGCGGGAAATGGCCGAGTTGTCAGGCGAATGCTGCAGCGGCAGGCAACCCGGCTCGCGGCCGAGGGCGGCGCCTCTAACAAATGACATCGCAGCGCGGCGGCGGTCATTCGTCGCGCAGCACGTCAAGCGGCTGCACGCGCGTGGCGCGCCAGGCCGGCACTACGCAGGCCAGCACGGCGGTGAACGTAAGCAGCGCGGCCACCGCGGCATAGGTGGCGGGATCGCTGGGGCGAACGCCAAAAATCATGCTTGAGAGCACGCGCGTTAGGCCAAGCGCGGCTGCAATCCCAAGAATCAGGCCTATCAAAGTGGGCTTCATCCCTTCGACCAGGACAATTCGTAAAACGTCACCCACGCCAGCGCCAAGGGCCACGCGAATGCCGATTTCGCGCAGCCGCCGGCGAACGCTGTAAGCCAGCACGCCGTAAATTCCCGCCGCCGCCAAGAGCAGGGCCAGGCCCGCAAACGCGGCCAGCAACAGCATGTTCGAGCGGCGATCGGAAAACGACTCGGCAATGACTTCCTCCATCGATTCGGTGCCGAGCACCGGCTGCTGGCGGTCAATGGCATGGACCGCGTCGCGCGCGGCAGCAGCAATCTCGGCGGGGGGAGCGGTTGAGCGAATCAGGACCGAATCGGCGGCGTTCGGCGCCTGCGCATCCGGCACGTACATATGGGCGAGGGGCCGCATACTTTCAAGGCCGCGGTCTTTGGTATCGCCGACGACGGCAATGACTTCGCGCGGCTTGTCCGGCTGGTTCCAGGAGACGAACAGGCGCTTGCCGATTGGGTCCTGGCCAGGCCAAAAGCGCTGCGCCATGGCTTCATTGATGATTACGACGTGCGGGCGATCGGCGGCGTCAGAATCAGCAAAATCGCGGCCCCGCAGAATTGGAATTCGCAACGTGGAGAAGTAGCCGGGCGTAACCGCATCGGTCGCGACGTTCGGCTGCTGCGCGATGGGGAGCGGCGGCTGGCCCTCAACCTGGATCGACCAGGTGCTTTCGTTGCTGCGTGAAAGTGGAATGTTGGTGGTGGCGCAGGCAGCCTGGACTCCGGGCAAAGCGCGAAGGCGCTCGAGCAGCTCAGCCGTGAAGGCATGGTCGTCGTGGTCGGGCCGCGGAACGACCATGGCAGTCACGTTCTTTGGATTGAAACCCGGATCGGTAGAGCGCAGCACCCACAGCGTGCGCAGCAGCAGCCCGGCGCTGATCAGCAGAACGGCACAAAGCGCCACTTCCACGCCGACCAGTAGATTCCGCGCAAGCAGGCGGCCGCTGTCGGCATCGGTGCGGCCACCCTGTTGCAGCGCTCCGTGCAGGCCGCGATCGTGCCGCACGAAGCGCAGCGCGGGCAGCAGGCCGGCGAGAATTCCACATGCCACCGACGTAACGAACGCGAACAACAGCACGCGGGAATCCACGCTGACGTCAAAAGGCTGCGACAGGCGCGTGCCGAAATACGTGAGCAGCAGCCGCATGCCATACCGTGCCAGCAGCAGCCCAAGCGTGCCTCCGCCCAGCGCAAGCAATGTGGTTTCAAGCAGGACGAGTTGAAGCAGGCGGGCGCGACCGGCGCCGAGCGCGCCGCGGATCGCAATTTCTTTGCGGCGGCTGAGGGTTTTTGCGAACACCAGGTTGGCCACGTTGCTGCACGCGATCAGCAGCACAAAACCAACTGCGGCAAACAGGACCAGCAATTGCGTGCGCAGGTCTGCGACCATGTTCTCGCGCAGCGGAACCACAATCGCGCCCCAGCCGGCGTCTTCTTTGGGGTAAGCCTGGGCGAGGCGCTGGGAGATCGTATCCATTTCAGCTTGCGCCTGCTGTAGTGTCACGCCGCTCTTGAGGCGCGCGATGGCGCTTGAATTGTGGTTGTTGCGATTGGCGCGGTCTTTTTCGGTCCATGCAGCCGGCACCCAAACCTTTGCCCAGAACGGAAACCGGAACTGCCGCGGCATGACGCCGATCACGGTGTAGGGTTGACGGTCGAAACTGTAGGCACGGCCAACCACGCCGGGATCGCCGCCGAAATTTTCCTGCCAGGCTTCATAGCTGAGAACGACTTCGCGGTCCCTACCCGGCTGCATTTCTTCAGCCGTAAACCCACGCCCGACGAGCGGCTGAACTCGGAACACGCGAAAAAAATCTTCGCTGACTTCAGCGCCGGGAAGGCGCTCGGGCCGGTCTCCGCCGGTGAGGTTCAGCCCGTGGAAGTGATACAGAGCAATTCCATCGAACGAGCGCTGCTGCGCGCGCCACTCCACAAAATTGCCGGTGGCCACGCCAAACATGCCGCCGCCGGAAACGTTCTTTGGAGCAAGGTGAAACACCTGCACCAGCCGATCCGGCTGGGGAAACGGCAGCGGCTTCAGGAGCGCCGCGTTGACCGCGGTAAACATGGCAGTGTTCGCGCCGATGCCCAATG
>JAJPJZ010000054.1 GCA_021323935.1 Terriglobia bacterium
AACGTCACGGATTCATTCGGCATGTCGGCCTCGGCGTCATCGAGCGTCAACGTAATTAATCAGCCGCCGGTCGCGTTGCTTGCGGTGTCGCCGCTCTCGGCAACTGCCCCGGCCAATGTTACGGCATCGACGGCCGCGTCCAGCGATCCTGATGGCACCGTCGCCAGTTCGACCATCGATTTCGGTGACGGCACCCTGGCCAGCGGCCCGACTGCCTCTCACACGTATGCGACCGCCGGAACGTACACCGTTAAAGCCACCGTGTATGACAACCTGAACGCCTCTTCCACCGCTACGCAGGTGGTCACGGTGTCGCCGGCAGCGCCGGTTTCGATTCCCCACTCCGGCTGGCGGCTGATGTACGCCGACAGCCAGGAAAAGCAATGCGAAAACGGCGCCGCCGCCAACGCCATCGACGGCAATCCGGCAACGCTGTGGGTGACCTCCTACTGCCCGAACTCGCCCATGCCGCACGAGATCCAGGTTGATCTCGGCGCAACCTACAGCATCTCCGGCTTCCAATACCTGCCCCGGCAGGATGGCGGGGTGAACGGCGACATTCGCGGCTACAAGTTCTTTGTCAGCCTCGATGGCGTCAATTGGGGCACGCCGGTTTCATCGGGCGACCTCGTCACCATCTCCGGCGACCAGGCGCAGAAGCAAGTCACGTTTGCGGCCGCTACCGGCCGCTACGTGCGCTTCCAGGCCACCAGCGAAGTGAACGGCAACCCATGGGCAGTGGTTGCCGAGTTAAACGTGCTCGGCAGCGCTGTGTATGTGAATGGCCCGACGGTCTCGGCAGTCACGCTGAGTTCCTCGACTGCGCCAGCCGGGGCGGCCCTCAACGGCACCGTGACGCTCAGCAGCATGGCGCCGGCGGCAGGCGCGGTGGTCTCGCTTTCCAGCAACAACACGGGAGCTGCAACCGTCCCGACCTCCGTGACGATTGCGCCCGGATCGACCAGCGGCAATTTCGCGATCATGGCCGGGGGCGCCGGGCAGGCAGCCATCACGGCAAGCTACAACAGCACCGCGGCTGCCGCATCGCTCACCATCACGTCCGCCGCCGGCGCCATGATTCCACACGCCAACTGGAAGCTGCTCTACACCGACAGCCAGGAGACGCAATGTGAGAACGGCGCGGCTGCCAATGCCTTCGACGGCAATCCGGCGACTAATTGGGTTACGCAGTGGTGCGGCGGCTCGACAGCAATGCCGCATGAACTGCAAATCGACCTCGGCGCGCCTTATTCCATCTCCGGCTTCCAGTACCTGCCCCGCCAGGATGGCGGCGTGAACGGCGACATCAATGGCTACAACTTTTACGTGAGTAATGACGGCGTGACGTGGGGCACGGCCGTTTCGACCGGCAACCTGGTGACAATTCCCGGAGACCAGTCGCTGAAGCAGGTATCGTTCAGCGCGGTCAGCGGCCGCTACATTCGCTTCCAGGCCACCAGCGAAGTCAGCAGCAATCCCTGGGCCGTAGTGGCTGAGCTGAACGTGCTGGGTTCGGCGATCTCCGGCCCTGCTGTCGGTTCCATCACGGTGCCCACGATTGATGCCGCGGGCAGCGCCACCACCGCAACCGTGGCGCTCAGCGCGCCGGCGCCAGCGGGTGGCGCCCTCATCACCTTGGGCAGCAGCAATACCGACGTTGCCACCGTCCCTCCCAGCATCGTGGTTCCGCAAGGCGCCATGAGCGCGAATTTCACGATCTCGGCAGCCGCCGCTCCTTCAGCCTCGCAGGCGCGCATCACCGCAAGCTACAACGGCGCAGCGGTTTCCGCCGTGCTCAACGTCAGCATCGGAACGATCGCGAACACCGGCTGGCGCCTGCTCTGGACTGACAGCCAGGAAACCGTCTGCGAGAACGGCGCTGCCACCAACGCCTTCGATGGAGTCGCCCTGACGAATTGGGTCACGCAGTGGTGCGGCGCCTCGCCCGGCATGCCGCACGAGCTGCAGGTTGATATGGGTGCAACCCACCAGGTGAGCGGCTTCGTTTATCTTCCCCGCCAGGACGGCGGCTACAATGGCAACATCAGGCAATACAACTTCTTCGTCAGCAACGATGGCGTCAACTGGGGCTCGCCCGTCGCCAGCGGCACGCTGGTCACTTCCGCGGCCGATACTTCCGCCAAGCAGGTCACGTTCGCGCCGGTGAGCGCGCGTTACTTCCGCCTGCAGGCCGTCAGTGAAGTTAACGGAAACCCCTGGGCGGTCGCGGCCGAACTGAACATCCTGGGCCAGTAGCGCACCAAGGCGGCAGGCCGGGCGGCCTCAGGCGCACAGCCTTATGCCCCGCTGCGCCTGCCGCCCATCATCTGCTACCATCTCGCATTCCCGCGAGGACTACCTAATGCGCCGTTTTGTTCTCATCTTCTGCACGCTGCTCGTCAGCCTTGCCCTCGCCCAGCAGGACCCGGCCGCCGAGCCTTTTGACGTTCGCGCTCACTACACCAAGTATGAATTCCGCATTCCGGCGCGCGACGGCAAGCACCTGTTCAC
>JAJPJZ010000083.1 GCA_021323935.1 Terriglobia bacterium
CAGGCAGTGACCTGCCGTATTACCGGGAGCTTTATTTCGCGGCGTGGCCGGAATGCCGATCGCACTTGAGTTGGCCGGAGCTCACGCATTTCGTTGTGCATCCGCACTGGCTGCGATACAGCGACTTTGATCAAAGCCCGCCCATGATCCAGGAGTTCAGTGACTTTGTTTGATCCAGCCGTGACGACCGTCCCGCCTCCGCAGCGGCACGGAGGAAGCGGGCGCCTTTTCTATCCCGACCGTAAGCGGCTGATTCGCGCTGCGGTCTACTCGCCGAAAGTGAGCATTAGTGCACAGCGTTGCGCTGCTCTTACTCATACATTCAGGACAATGAGTGTAACGAAGCACCTGCCCGAAGACGTAGAGCCTCCATCGGGGAGCGCCTGTCCGGGGTATCCGCGCGGAACCTGGCCGGCCGTGATCTCATCGTTCTGCCGCGTGGATGCCACGCTGACGCTGCGCCATGAGGATTGCACGCTACCCGGCTGCCGGTGTGGGTGTCACGCTTCACCGCCTGCGCGATAAAAGCAAAGATGCCTCACTGTGCAAAGCGCGATTCGCGCGTGCGCTGGGGCGCAGTTTTCTCAGGCAGCAACCAGCGAAGGAAGCTGCTCTGTAAACGCCGCCATCGCCTGGCATAACTGCTCATCAACCTCGTCGGCGATGGTCATCACGTCATTGAGAACGAGGCTGAAATCGACCCTGAAAAGATTGGCTTGCAGGACGTGGAAGATACTAACCTGCAGCATGCGGGACTCGTCGACGATCAACGCAGCGCTGTAACCCTGCTTTCTGCGGGATCTGCCGTGTTCGCGGGCGGAAGACGATTTTGCGTGCTCTGGTTTTTTTTCGGGCCTGCGCAATCGGCAGACGATATCCTGGATAAGTTCAGGCAGGTGCCCCGCTCGCTCCTCGTCGCTGAGCGGGATGCGCATCAGGTCGGGATTGGACCGCACGCGGGTGAGCCATTCCATGGTGATTTTTTCACGATCGCTCTCCAGGATGGTGGCCACGCTCTCGGTCATTCGCGCCGGCACCTGGGCAGGGCTGCCAAGCTTTTGCGTCATCAACTCAATCAGCTTGGGAATGTTGAGCGGCTTGACCAGGATCTCATCCGTCTGCAGAAGGATTGCGTTTGTCGCCTCCCGCATTTCCGGGTAGCCGCTGAACACCAGCGTGACTGCCCGGGGGTTCGCATGTCGCATTGCGCTCACCACCGTGAAGCCATCACCCATTCCGGGCGTATGAAGGTCAGAGAGCAAGATGTCGAAAACTGCCGAGGAACCGATGTGCGCCAGCGCCTCATTACGCCTGAAGCGCCAACTACCTGGAAGCCGTGAAGCTCCAGTACTTCCTTCAATGTGGCACGAATCGCGTCGTTGTCGTCCACCAGCAGGACTCTGGGATTGGGCGTAATTCCTCGACGGTCTGATTGTCTCGCTCCGCCCGGCCGAAGTTCTGAGCAAAACGGGACAGGAGGCAGGACGGCCACGGCTCTTCCTTATTTGCCGGCCGCCTTCCTCAATGCCTCGCTAAAAACCCGCCCCATGCTCTCGCGGCGCGGCGAGGCAATTGAGATGGAAAAATCGATGATGTAGCGAACCTTGTTGAGGCAGAAGAGGCATGGGGTCTGCTGGATCTCGTTTGAGGCAGAGGCCTCGCCAGGAACGCTCAACGGGAACGACCGCAGGCACTGCGTACAGGTGAGCACGACGTAGGGCACGCCATTAGAGTCCTTGCCGTTGCGCGGGATCCACACTGGCGCGGATTCGGAGTCGTGCGCAATGCTGCGTGCCTTCGCGGTCCGAATCAGCTCCGCAATACTGTCGAGCAGCACTTGCGGATCATCCTGGCCTTTGGCATGGAAGGCATCGGCAATCACGCCGCCCGGCACTTGTTCGGCGTTGTTGAAGGCGCCGCTGATGGCGATGACGGAAATGTGGGGAAATCGACGCCGCACTACCGAAAGAAACTCGAACCCGGACATGTGCGGCATGTTCAGGTCTGACGTAATCACATCCGGAGTAGATCTCTTTAGCTGTAGAAGCGCGTCGAAGCCATCCACTGCAGTGCTCACCTCGTAACCTTCCTCCGCGAGCAGCATAGCCAGGCTGGTGCGGATGCTGGCATCATCATCGACCACAAGAATTTTGACTTTTGCTTTGCTTACCATTACCTTCTCCTAAAACTTGCCACGTTTTCTACCGCTCGTCCGTGCCGGCAACTCGAGCAGGAAAGCTGCGGCGGCGCGCTCACGAACTCATCCCGCCCTCGTTATCCATGCGCTCCAGGGCTTCGTTATCGAACTGCCGCTGTCGGTTGACGCGACGCTCCCGCCCGTGTCCCTTCAGTTGCTGGGTTGGCCAGGAGAGGCTCAACAGAAGCGCGCTCTCCTGCAGGGCTTGAATGTCGTGAAGGACTCCGCAATCGAGCACGAGCAATTCGCCCGCCTGCAGGGTTGTGCTGCCCTCGGCCATATCGATGCGGACCATCCCTTTCAGCGCCTGGATTGAGATTCGCGCAATCGCCCGGCGCTGCCGCATCTCGGTGCCAACCTTCATCAGGACCAGCACAATCCGCAGATTTGGATATTTTGCGAGCGTCTTTGAGCTGCGTCCGGTCTGCAGCTTCCACGAGTCTTTCTGGCGCAGTTGGTTGAGTTCGCCGGCCAGTTCAAAGTGCAAGTGCGGCGCCGCTAACTCCGGTAACCGCGGTAAAAGGTGGATACCTTCGCCCGTCATGCAAACACTGCGACCTGCCATTACCGCCTCCATTGCGCTCTGCCAACATCGAGGAGCAGAGACACAGATAATCGTCGCACCCCCCCCCGCGTACGTCTGTATTCAATTGCACATCGGCAATGGGACGGAGAAGCTCCTCAGGAAGCGTTCAATGTTTGGAGCGGCTAATCGTGCAGGATGATGTTGAGCAGTGAATTGTGGACTCGCATCTCGCCGTTGTAGTCGATGAAGCCGAGCTTGCGAAACCGATTCAGGAAAAACGTGACCCGGGAACGCGTGGTTCCGATCATCTCGGCCAGCACTTGGTGGCTGATCTTGGGAATGACCGGTTCCGGCTTGCCGGGCTTGCCGAACTGCGCCAGCAATAACAACACCCGGGCCAGCCGCTTCTCGCTTGAGTTGAAGAGTTGATCAACCAGGTCGTCCTGGATGCGCGCGTTGCGGGCCAGCAGGAAGGCGGTGAACAAGTCTGAAAATTCGTGCTCCTGGTGCAGCACCCGCAGCATCTCGTCACGGTTGATCTTAAGCAGCCTGCATACGGTCATGGCAGCGGCGGTCGTGATGCGAACCGAATTCGCGCCGGTGATGCAGCCCTCGCCAACGAAATCGCCGAGGCCGAGCAAGGCGACGGTGGCTTCTTTGCCTGATTTTGAGACCACCGTGAGCCGCACGCGGCCTTCCTGGATGTAGAAGATTGCGTCAGCCGCGTCGCCCTGCGAAAACAGCACCTGTTTCGCCTGGAACGTAACCATCTGCCTGCCGAGACCGACAGTTGCTAAGAACTTTGCAGGATCAAAGTGCTGTGCGACTTCGTTGAGCGCCAGCGCTCCCAGCCCCTGACCTACGGCGGCCGCGTGACGTGGCTTAGAACGATTTGGCATGCATTTCCCCCGCGGATCGCACGCCAGGCAATGTGCGGTACCAGACATTCATTCTACACGCCCGCCAAGGCGTGCCTTGCGGCAGTTCACAGCCTGCTCAGTTAGTGGGCGTTGGCAGGAACAACCGGCGGCAGTGCGGCCAGGGCCGTGACGGCGCCTTCCAGCAGCCACAAGGCACGGCGGCTCCTGCGAAAGCGGCAGAGCGCGAGCGTGAGCTTCGATGGGTCATACCGCCCATCAAGTTGAACTCTCCTGCACATGCGGCTGAGAGCATCATTCGCTCGCTTAAAAGCTTGACGCGCGTCATTCAAGGCAGCGCCGCATTGCGCCTGACTGTGGATCTCCGGAAGGCGCGCACTATACAACTCCAGCGTCCGTCCTAGATCGCGAGCACCAGGTGGATTCATAGTTCGTTGGATCATGCGTGAGGTCGCGCGGTTGGCCCGAATCGGCTGCAGCAAACTCACGCGCACCACATTCTTTGCTCGATGCGGGTTCTTGCGGTGGAAGCCAGGTGCACTATTGCACAGTTTTGCCGGTTCGAGCGTGCGAAGCTGGAAGCATGATGGTTGAGATTCAAATCCCCCAGGCGCGTGTGCCGCTCGATACAACAGTGTGGCAAGCCTGGCGTGGGAGAAACCTCGACAGGGATCAACGCTTCGATGCCGCTCTGCGCAGAGCCATTGGAATCGCCGGCGCTGCGCTGGCCGCACTGATGCTCTTCCTTCTCGTTCGCCGCCCTCTTGGCTGAGATGCCCGGCGCAAGCGTCGCCGCCGGCGCGGCTGCGAGTCAGCAACGTGCACAGGAAGTGAGGAAAGAACATGAAACGATGCCCGTGGTGCACCAGCCATTCGGTCCATCCCTCGAGGCAGCTCCGATTCCTGGACATTTTGGTCTATCTTTTCTTTATGCGCTCGTTCCAGTGCGCAAGCTGCTTCCGCCGCTACTACGCGCCCACCTGGGCATGAGTTGAGGCGCTCAGTATGCCGGTGAGCCACAGTTGCGCTCCGGCCTGCTCCTCGCCAGTGACGGCTTGCACCAGAAAGAACGCCTCACGATCCGCCGCTTGAACGGTTCGGGAATCGCTCTGGGTGCTCAGCCATCGCGGCGAACACCCGTGTCAGGCAAGCGGAGGAATAATCGTTGGCGAAAGTCGAGCCGGCCGGCCGCGACCACAATGCCGCCGGCCAGTATTCGCAAACCAGGCTCCAATATGCCCGCTCCGCCGAAGCCCACACCTTCACAAACTCCAGCGGCGCCGTGCCGCCGCGGTTGTATTCCACGCGCAGCAGGAGCCGGCCCCGCTCCCGCATCAATTCGCTCCAGCTCGCCAGACTGGCGCGATGCAACAACTTTCGCAGGCTTATTCCTTCGGGCATTAAAATGCTCCCTTTGCGCGCTTACGATCTCACACTTGTAATCGGCGGGGTGGTATGCTCGCGGCCGTCGATGGATCCGTAAAGTGAGGGTACGCAAACCGGGTGCCGGCGTCTGTGCAGAATCGCTCAGGTGCCCTTGGCCCGTGATTCCGCCAGCCAGAAAGGCGCCGGGAGCCTAGTCGTGCAGGACGACGTTCAGCAGTGAAGAATGGACCTGGATCTGGCCGTCGTAGTCAATGAAGCCGAGCTTGCGGAAGCGGTTCATGAAGAAGCTGATGCGCGAGCGCGTCGTGCCCACCATCTCTGCCAGCACTTCCTGGCTAAGCCGCGGGATCACTGCTTCGGGCTTGCCTTCCTTGCCGAACTGCGCCAGCAGCAGCAGAATGCGAGCCAGGCGCTTCTCGCTGGAGTTGAACAGGTGGTCCACCAGGTCTGACTGGATGCGGGCGTTCCGCTGGAGCAGGAAGGAAACAAAAACGTCAGACAGTGCGTGCTCTTCGCGCAGCACTCGCACCATTTCGCTCTTGCTGATCTTCAGCAGGACGCAGTCGGTGAGGGCCGTGGCCGTGGCCAACCGCGTGGATTGCGTGTTGGCGATGCACTCCTCGCCCACGAACTCGCCGGCGCTCAGCAAGGCGAGGGTTGCTTCTTTTCCCTGCTTGGAGACGACTGTGAGCTTAACTTTGCCTTTTTGCAGGTAGAAGATTGCGTCAGCCGCATGACCCTGAGTGAAAAGCCCGCAGCCTTTCGGCAACTCCTCGATCACTTTGCCGAGCCCGGCGTTGGCCAGGAACGCAACCGCATTGAAGCCTTCGCGGTGGCCGCCGGCTTTACGTCGCAAGCTCGCGGGGAAGCGCTGCTGGTCTTCAGCAGGAGCCAGGACGCTGGCCAGCGCTGCCGGCAAAACGGCTGCCTCGGCACTGCGTTTCTCTTCTCCCGCCGATTCGTTGCGCTTCATGTTTTCGTCTCTGCTCCGTTATCTCGGCTCTGGTGACCGAGGCTGCCTCATGTTGGCGCGTTTAGGCAGCTGAATATGTGCAAAATTGACCACTGTTCCGGCCGGCAATAGCGATGCGGCTGCCGCATGCAGCATGCTGATGAGCTTCCAAGCGCAAGAACCAGGCTGAGCTACGGCAATGCTGCGGTTTTCGCGGCTACTAATTTCAATTGGCGAATGTTTTCGAGCGTCCTCGTCCAGCTTTCGCGATTGCGGTCGCTGGAAGTCGTGGCGTCGGCGTGGCTGTAATACTCCAGGATGTTCTGGCGAAGCGGATCCGGCATGTCGGCGAACTTGGCTTCGGCCAGCTTGTTCAGCAGCTTGGCATAGGCATCGTCTGAGAGGCGGTATTCGCCGGCGCGCGTGAGTTTTCCGGTGTCGAAATCGGTGTTGGCCAGCACCAGGCGCTGCGCCGCGAGGTCATGGAGATAAATTCTGTATTGCTGCACTGAGCCATTGACGCTCGCGAGATACAGCGTTTCGGTGTCGGGGCTGGGCATCTGGAACTTGAGCGCCTTGAATGGCCCGACCTTCGGCATCATGCGAAACAACGCAGCGAAGATCCTGGCGCCAATGCCTGGCTTCTTGTAGCTCTTGCCCCACTCGCGCTCGAAATCGGCGCGCTTCAGGTTGTAGAGAAACTTCTTCTTGGCGAACGTAGGATTTTCTTTGACCAGCTCGTCTTTTTTAAGCAGCAGTGCCACGCGCGTCATCTCAGGAACCACGGTGCTGACCGAGCGCCGAAACGTGCCCACCGATAAATCGAAGTCGCCGAATGTGTTCCTCAATTCAAGGCCGTAGGTGTCGCGGAAAGCGCGTTCCAGCAGCGGCTTCGAAACCTGGAACCCGATGAAGTCGTGATAACCCTCAGAGGTGTAGCGGTTCTTCGCGACCTGCACTACGTCGAAGCCAAACTCAGTCCTGATGTGCGAGCGCGGGTCTTCCGCAAAGGTGATGGCCTTGCCGTACTTGGCGCGCAGCTTCGGGAACTCCTGCGCCACGGCCGCGTTGACCGCAGGATGGCCGGAGATATCGGCCGCATAATGGGCCAGCGCTCCCAGCGCAAAGGCGTATTCATTGACGTCGCCGGCTTCAGTAATCAGCGACGCCACAAAATCGCCGCTGCGCACGTAGTGGACAAGGTCGCTGAAGAAGCGGCTTCCGAACGGGTAGTAGCCGATGTCCTGAATCAGGCATCCGCCGTAGGCAAAGGCGTGGGCAGCGCGCAACTGATCGGGCGACGCGTCGGGATAGCGCTGCAGCAACAGCGGCACGATTTCATCGGCCCACACCAGGTCGACAATCTGCTCATGCGTCAGCACTGAGTAGGCTGAGCTCGGCACGCTGAATGCCGTCATCGCCAGCAGCAAGGCGAGGCACGCGGCCAGTGGTCTGCGCGTGTGCCGACGGAAGGAAGTGCCGGCCATCAGATCGCCCGCCGCCCGCGCAGCAGATTCACGATGAGCACGATTAAAGCCACAACCAGCAGAATGTGGATGAGGCCGCCGGCAACATGAAAGCTGAAGCCCAGCAGCCACAAGATGACCAGAATGAACACGATTGCCCAAAGCATGTTGGTTTTTCTCCAGCTCGTGAATGGTGCGTGGTCAGGAGGCTGCGCATCGCCGGCCGGTGTTCTGGTTCGGCGATGCCTCAGAGTTGAAGGACGCTTACTGCTTGTCGCCTTCTTTGGATTCGGCTACGCGAGCTTGATTGCTGCCATCGCGAACCGCCTTCAGGAACGACGCTGCTGAAGCCGGCGCCGATACAGCTCCGCTCAGGATGGCGCGCTGACCCATCTGCTTGCGGTAGATGTCGCGAGTGGAGTCGTTGTCCTGCTCGATGACTGCGCCGGTCAATGAAATGCCGGCGAACAGCCCTTTAGCGCGCGAGTACGTAAGGATCTCGCTATCAGCCTTCCAATCGGTACCCGCAGAGGCATGACGCCCCACCGGGCCGGCGGCGGCCGCAGCATCAGCGCCTACCTGGAATTTGTTTGAGAGCATGTGCTGCATACCCTGGTCGTTCATCACCGTCATCACCAGGTCAATTTCTTCTGCGCCGATCTGCAGGCCCCAGCTTCCGCCGCCCACTGAAATCAGCGCGGGCGCGCTCCAGCCATTGGCGGTGCGGCAAGTGGCGACACCGCGGCCATGCTTGCCGCCGAAGATGAATGCGCCCTTCACCATGTGCGGTACTACCGCGATGCACTTGGCGTGCTCAAACACTTCCTGCGGAATTCCCTTATCCGGCGTGGCCATAATTTCGTTGAGCACAACGCCCGCGTTGTTCAAGCGATCGAGCGAATCCTTGCGCCCGCCCGCCCACGACAAACTGCTCACGCCCACAACTACTGCCAGCAACATTAGCTTTTTCATTGGTGCCGTCTCCACGGCTGGTCTTACGGTTCGCCGCCGCAGGTTTGCGTTGGCGTAGTGCTTCTTGCAGGGTCACGAGCCTGCCGATCACAATGCGTTGCGACCACTCCCAGCGGAATGTCGTTTAGTGGCGCTGCCCATAACCTTGCGCGTAGCCCTGCAGGTAGCCCTGCCGATAAGCCGCGGTGTACTGCGCCTTCGGGCCCATGCTCGAGTTGTAGCCGTGGTCGCCATCGGTGTAGTAGCCGTGCGAGGTGGGGCGATTGCTGTGTCCGTTATTGCGATCGCCCAGGCCCTGCGAATAGCCATCCTGGCGGCCGGTTTCGCTGGCTTGGTTGGCGAAGCGCGCATATTGGTTGTTGCCGCCCTGGCGGTTGCCGTAGATGGCGCCGTACTGGCCATTTTCGGGCTGGCGATTCTGCCGATTGCCGTCGCGATCGTTGCCGTAGCGGCGGTCGCGGCGATCCTGGGAATAGGGAGCGCGATAAGCCTGGTCGTAGCCTGCCTGGTAAGCGCTGCGGTCGGAACCCTCGCGCGATTCCGAACGATATTGGTGACCGCGATTGTTGGCGCGATCGTCCTGGCCGTCTCTTATGCCCCGCTGATAATGCGGATTGTTCGCGTTGTTCTGGTTCGCAGCGTCCTTCTTGTCGTGTCCGCGGCCGTGCTCCTGGCCCTGTTCAGACTGCGACGCAGCGCCGGGCTGCGATGAGAACGTAACCACGACCGCCAAAGCAAGCGCCCAGGTCGCATATCGTAAGTTGAATTTCACAGTGATGCCTCATTCCGGTTGCGGCTACGTGATGCGTAGCCCTCACTTGCAAAGTTACAAGCTCGCGCCTCGCCCGTTCTGAGCACAACTGCTCACAATCCAAAGAAATCTGCGCTGCTCAAGACGCGGCGCCGATCCCGCCTTGCCGCAAGCGAAGCAGCCCACCAATAGTGTGTTTGCGCGTGAGTTGAGGCCAAACCCTGAGTTGAGGCCAAGGTCGTCGAAGCGGCCTTATGTGCCGTATTGAACATACAGGCGGTTCAGGAGTTGTTAAGGTTCGAGCTTCAGCGGCAGCACCAGCGCGATTGAGCCGTGAAAGAAGAGGTACCATGCGGAACCACACCAACCGCACGATTTGCTTCACAGCACTCCTGCTGCTTGGCCTGCTTGCCGGCTGCGGCGATCCCGATAAGACGCCGGTCACGTCCTCTTCTCCCACCAGCGCTCCCACCGTGACGTCAGTGACTCCGCCGAACGGCAACGTGGCGGTGTGTCCGAATACCGCGGTGATCAGCGCCACTTTCAGCAAGCCGATGAACCCTGCGACGCTGAAGAGTTCAACCTTCACGCTGGCGGGCCCCAACGGCGCGGCCGTAGCCGGCGCCGTGACCTACAACGCCACGACGAACGTCGCGACCTTTACGCCGACGAGCGCCCTGGCGCCGAGCACGGCGTTCAACGCAACCATCACAACCGGCGCGGCTGACACGTTCGGCAACACCCTGGCCGCGAATTTCACCTGGACATTCACCACTTCGCCCTCATGCACGCCTCCGCAGCCGCCGCCCGGTGTCTCGCCGCTCGGCACCGCTTGCAGCTTCGGCATCCTGGGCGCGACCCCGGTGGTGAGCAGCGTAGGACCGACGAATGTCACGGGCGATATCGGCATATGGCCGGCAGCATCCATTACCGGCTTCCCGCCCGGAACCCTTACCGGCACCAAGCACGCGGGCGATGCCACCGCGATGAACGCGCAGGCCGACTTGACTACGGCCTACAACAACGCCGCAGCCGCCGCGGGCGGAGCCGTACTTCCGCCCGATATCGGCGGCCTGACGCTCGCACCTGGCGTTTACAAAACCACCAGCGCTCAGCCTTCGCTCGGCATCACCGGAAACCTGACGCTCGCCGGACCGGCGTCAGGCGTGTGGATCTTCCAGATTGTTTCCACGCTGACGACTGCGTCCGGCAATAGCCAGGTGATCATGGGGGGCGGCGCGGTATCGAAGAACGTGTTTTGGCAGGTGGGCAGCTCAGCCACGCTCGGCACCAACACTACCTTCGCCGGCAACATCATGGCGCAGGCCTCGATCACGGTAAACACCGGCGCAACGTTGAATGGGCGAGCGCTGGCCAGAACTGGCGCGGTCTCGCTCGACAGCAATCCAGTCAACGTACCCACCTGTCCTTAAACGCATTTGCCGAAGGCCGGGACTGGCCTGGCCGTTCGGCTGCAACACGGGGCACTGCGGCGTTCCAAGTGCCCCCGCGCCACGGCTCGAACAAAGTGATTTCACGCTGCTAGATGTCGGAGGAATATTCGCATGTCATGTCATAGAATAGGCCGTTTTGGTCGAGCGCTCTCAACGCTGGCGGCAACCACTGCTTTCATGTGCACCGTTGCTGGCCTGGGCACAGCTCAAGACCAGCGCGCGCCCAAGTGGGAATTTTCAGGCCAATATTCCTTCTGGCATCCAGGCGCCGACGTTCACGGCGTTCTTCCGCTCGGATTGGTGCCATTGAGCAGCCGCCTGGAAGTGAATCCGCGCGGCGTGGGCGCCGACCTGACATACAACGTCAATCGCTGGTTTGGCCTCACGCTAGATGCCGGCACCAACTGGGGCAGCCGCGAAAAGACGGTGACGAACAGAATTGATGATGCCGGTTTTTCAAACCTTTCGTTTGGCCCCAAGATCACGTTGCGCAAGCGCCACTTCTCGCCCTTTATCGAGGCCCTGATCGGCGACCACCGCCTGATGCCCGACGCATTTCATGATGTCGACAAGCTGGGCTTTATGTTCGGCGGCGGCCTGGACGTCAACGTTTCCCGGCACATTGCGCTGCGGCTCCTCCGCGCCGACTACGTCATGTCTAGTTACCGCTACGGCCCCGCCAGCACCACTGCAACAACAGACTTAAGAGGCGAGAGGCTCCAAACCGGCCTGGTATTGAAGTTCGGCGGCGGAGAAGCTGAACCGGCCTCGAGTGCCTCCTGCTCCGTGCAGCCGAATGAAGTGTTTGCCGGTGAACCGGTGACCGCCACGGCTACAGGATCGAACTTCAATCCCAAGCGCACTATGAGGTACGAATGGAGCGGCAATGCGGTGAAGCCGGGCACATCCGGCGCGTCTACGCAAATTGATACCGCAAGCTTGCAGCCGGGCTCATACCGCGTCAGTGCTAATTTGAGCGACGGCAGCAAGCACCACATGGCTTCATGCAGCGGCGAATTCACGGTGAAGTCGCCACGCCCGCCGACGATTTCGTGTTCAGCAGATCCCGCCAGCGTCGCGATGGGCTCCGCTGCGACCATCACGTCGAACGCCAACAGCCCTGACTCGCGGCAGTTGACCTATAGCTACAGCGCCAGCGCGGGCAACATTACCGGCAATACTTCCAGCGCTACGCTGAACACCGGCGACGCCCAGCCCGGTCCGATCACGGTGACATGCAACGTCAGCGACGATCGCAATCCGCCGCTCACCGCGTCTTCTACCACCACCGTGACGGTGCAGGCGCCTCCGCCACCGCCGCCAGCTCCGGCTGCTCCGCCACCCGCGCCCACCGCCAGCAAGCTCAATGAAATTCAGTTCCGGAATGGCGCCAAGCCCTCGCGCGTTGACAACGAAGCCAAGGCGATTCTCGACGATGTCGCTTTGCGCCTGCAGCGCGAACCCGACGCTCACGCCGTCGTCATCGGCTATCACGAC
>JAJPJZ010000109.1 GCA_021323935.1 Terriglobia bacterium
ATGGCGAAAAAAATGAGCTTCTGGGCGCGCCGCGGCCATCCCTGCGGCACTGACTTCCTGAAGGACCAGTTTCTCGCCGGCCACCCGCAATATTCCTGGCAGGCGCCGGTCATGATCGATATGAAGGCAGGCCCGTGGTCGCGCTTTGAAGCCGGGCAAAAGGCCGCCGAGTAGTGCAGGCGACCGAGGCAATCGGAAGCATCCAGCGCGTGGTCTTCCACGTCGATATGGATGCTTTCTTTGTTTCGGTCGAAGAGCTCTACGATCCTTCGCTCAAGGGCAAGCCGGTTGTGGTGGGCGGCCAGGCGCATGAGCGCGGAGTGGTTTCGGCGGCCTCCTATGAAGCGCGCAAGTTCGGCGTGCATTCGGCCATGCCGTTGCGGACGGCGTACAAGCTGTGCCCGCAGGCCATCTTTGTGGATGGCCACATGGAGCGCTACCAGGAAATGTCAGGCAAAGTGCGGCGCGTCCTGGGCGACTTCACGCCGGCATTCGAGATGACCTCAATTGACGAAGCCTACCTCGATATGACCGGAACGGAGCGCCTGCACGGCCATCCTCTGCGCGCGGCGCACGCCCTGCACCAGGCCATATTCGGCGAAACCAGGCTAAGCTGCTCAATCGGCATCGCGCGCTCGCGGGTAGTGGCGAAGATGATGTCAGACCTGGCCAAGCGCAACGGCATCCTTTACGTTCTGCCCGGCATGGAAGCGGCAGTCATCGCGCCATTGCAGGCGCGCCGCATGCCCGGCGTAGGCAAAGTGACGGAGCAGAAGCTGCGTGAAGTTGGAATCGAAACCGTGGGCCAGCTTGCCGCCTGGCGCGAAGAGCAGTTGAAGGCGCAGTTTGGCGAGTGGGGCGCGGCGCTGGCCGGCAAGGCACGCGGCGAAGATGCCGGCGGCTGGTTCGACGAGGAAATTGGCAGCGCTTCCGGGCCAAAATCAATCAGCCACGAACACACTTTCGGCCACGACACGGCTGATCTCACCGTCCTCGAAGCCACGCTCGCCCGCTTGACTGAAATGGTGACGCGGCGCATGCGCGAGCAGGAACTGCACGCGCGCACCGTCCACTTGAAGATGCGCTATCAGGATTTCACCACGCTCACGCGCGCGCACACCCTGGCTGAGCCCACGCAACTTGACAGCATTGTGCTCGAAGCAGTTCGCAGGCTGTTCGGCGCGAACTGGCGGCGAGGAGCCGCTGTGCGCCTGCTCGGCGTCAGCGTTTCAAACCTGGAGCCCGCAACCGGCCAGCTCGGTTTCGCCGCTGCCACCGACCACTCACGCTGGCAGGAGGCGCTCAAGGCCGCCGACCGCATGCGCGAGCGCTTCGGCGATGGCGCCATCAGCCTCGGCAGCGCGCTCAATGGCCGCTTCCGCGAACGCACCCACGAAAATCCCGCAGAACGAAAAAAAGGCTGAGCCATTCGGTCGCCCGCGCCGCAACTCGCCTTTTGAAAATCACGTCCGCCCGTCGCTCAGCGTGCCCAGAATTTCACGCGCTGCCCTCACGCCGCTTTGCATCGCCCCGTGGACGGTTCCGTTGTGGCCTTGGCTGTTGGTGGCCTCGCCGGCGAAGAACAGCGTGGAATCCAGAGGTTCGGCAAGCTGCCGTTGCCCGCCTTCGCCGCCCTTCTGCACCCATGAATACGCGCCCCGCGAGAATGGGTCCTGGCGCCAGTCGTGATAGTGCCAGCCGGTGATGCGGCGCGCCACAAAGCCGGCCCTGACCCGAAAGGTCTGGCTGAGGGCTGCGATGGCGTGAGCCAGCACATTGGCGGGCTTCAGCCGCGAGAGGGCAAGGCCGCGCGGCCCTGCCGTCCACCCCGTCAGCATCGGCGTGCGCCAGGGATGCGGCGCCCACCACGTTGGAAAGACCGGGTGATCCGAAAACATGAAGCCCATGTCGTCAAGGCTCCGCCCCTGGGCGCCGGCCCACCAGCGGTCTGAAAACAGAATGGAAACATGGACGGCCGTGCCCATTTCCAGCATGTCGAGGGCGTGGCGCTTGCAGTCGAGCGGCGGGTCGAATTCAACGAAGCCGCTTTCGTGCGCGCGCGCCTGCAATACGCCGAGCGGCAACGTAATCAGCGCGCGCGGCGCAGTGCAGGTCACGGCGTTGGTTCCATTTCGCGCCCGCACCTCCACCCAGCCCTTCTTCCACGTGACTTCTTCAATCACGGTTTCAAGCCGGAGCTCGGAGCGCGCAGGCGACGCCTGGCGCAGCAGTGCGTACACCAACTGCTCGTAGCCGCCGGCGAGGCGAAATGCGCGATCGCCTTGCGTTTCATGTTCGGCCTGCATGCTGGCGATCAGCGAGTGAACGCTGATGCGCGATGCGTCCGCAGCATGAAAACCTTCGACAAAGTTCAAGGCGTGCTGGCGGGTGCGGCTGCTGCCGCAATCACATTGGTTAAGGAAATCGAGAAACGACTGGTCGGGTGCTTCGGGCTGCATTTGCCGGAACACGCGCTCCACGTCTTCAAAGGCGCTGCAGCGGCAGATGCGGCCATCCTCAGAACACCACACGCTGCCTTGCATCTCCTGCGAACGCAAGTGCTGCCGCCGAATGAAATCCCAAATCGCCGGCTCGCGGCCATGAACAAATTCGGCGCCCAGCTCCACTGCGGCGCCGTCGGCGGTGGTTCCGGCGGTCCACACGCGGCCGCCAATGCGGTTGCGCGCTTCGAGAATCAGCACGCGCATGCCTTGGGCGGTGAGTTCGCCTGCCGCGGCCAGGCCGGCAACGCCCGCGCCAACAATCACAACGTCAGGTGTTCGATTCATTGCTCTTCCACGTACAAATTATCTGACCGTGCGCGGCTGCCGCGTTCCTTGCTCTTAACTGTTCCGGACGGCGCAATCGCATACAATCGCCAACGTGAGTGTATTGCGCGCCGCAGCTTTCGCCCTGGTAATCACCGCTTCCGCCGCCGCGCAACAGGCGCCGCCCAAGCCCCCTTCCGGAATTCAGCAGCCGGCAGTGCGCGTCACCGTGCTGAATGTTTGCTCATTGTCAGATGCCGACGCCAGGACGATGTTGACCGCGCTTGAGCGGATTCCTCTGCGCCCGGCCTTCAGCCCCGATTTTGAAATCGCCCGCGGGATCACCACGGTTGAAGGCGGAAGGTCGCGCTGGGTGCGCGAGCGGCACGAATTCGTCTCCGGCGTCGGATTTTCCAGCGCTCAGTACACGATCAGCATGGATGCGGCGCCTTCCGGCAGCGACGCGCTGGCCGATACGCTGGTTCTGAGGCCCAGCGATCCGAAAGAGATCGTACAAATTTCGATTGAGTCGGCCGTCACCACTGGCAAGCCCGCAGAGGTCCTGGGCGCGCAGGCGGCGGCGTCGCGCATTCGGCTGGAACGTGCCGGCGCAACTTCGATCGTGCTGGCGCGCTGCGCTGATCACGACCAGAGCGCGCGCGAGCCTGTCTTCAGCGCTGCCAGCCGCGTGCTGAACGCTTATCGCACAGCATTCCACGCCGCTGACGTAATGGCGGCTGAGCTGGCGCGGCCTGACATGCGCGGCAGCGCTGCTGCTCCCAAGCGCCATTAGGATTCGTGCGCACCAGGCGGAGCCGCGCACTTGGTATATTGGCAGCGCTGAATCAAAACGCCGCCGTGGTGAATCATTGAAGCAATGAAGGACGCTCGCAAGACTGTCATTCTGGGCACGGGCTGCGCCGGCCTGACCGCCGCAATTTACGCCGCGCGCGCCAACCTGCAGCCGCTGGTCATTGAAGGCCATGAGCCGGGCGGCCAGCTTTCGCTCACCACACTGGTTGAAAATTTCCCCGGCTTTCCTGACGGCGTCCAGGGGCCTGAGCTCATCGACAACATGCGCAAGCAGGCGGCGCGCTTCGGCGCCGAGTTCCGCATGGGGCACGTTTCCCACGCCGACCTCAGCCACAATCCGTTTACGCTGCGATTGGGCGCCGACGAAATCAGGAGTGAAACGCTCATCATCGCAAGCGGCGCCTCCGCGCGCTGGCTGGGTTTGCCGAGCGAGCAGGCGCTGATCGGCCACGGCGTTTCCTCATGCGCAACCTGTGATGGCTTTTTTTTCAGCGGCAAGGAAATCGCCGTCATCGGCGGCGGCGATTCCGCCATGGAAGAAGCCCTGTTCCTGACGCGCTTTGCCACCAAGGTCACGATCCTTCATCGCCGCGAACAGTTCCGGGCCTCAAAGATCATGTTGGAGCGCGCGCAAAACCATCCCAAGATCCAGATGATGACCAACGTTGTGGTCGAAGACGTCATGGACGTGGAGAAAAAAGAAGTCACGGCGCTCAAGCTGCGCCATGTGATGACCGACGACACCACCATCTTCCCGACCAGCGCAATGTTTCTAGGAATCGGCCACGTGCCCAACGCGGCCATGTTCGGTGACCAGCTCGATCGCGACCCCGACGGCTACTTGCGCACGCGTGATTATGTCTTCACCAAGGTGCCCGGTGTTTTTGCCTGCGGCGACGTGCAGGACCGCCGCTACCGCCAGGCCATCACCGCCGCCGGTAGCGGATGCATGGCAGCGCTCGAAGTTGAAAAGTTCCTTGAAGAACGCGGCGAATAGGCCGAGGCGCAACCAGGGCCTGTTGATCGGCTATTCCATGCTGCTGCTGAGGCGTACGGGTCCGTTGACGGTTGAAACATGCACCAGCGTCGCGCCCGAGCCCAGGTGTACGCGTTTTTCGCGGTCCCACGGCTTGGAAGACTGCACGTCGGCGCAGTCTCGCAGGTTGCAACTGAACGGCCCATGGCCGCTGGCCTCTACGTCAATCCCTGAAAGGTAGCCGTCCGGCACTCGCACCGTGAGTGGCCCATTGCGGGTGCTGGCTTCGAGCCCCTGGCCATGCCATTCTTTATCGTTCAGGCTCACGGTCAGCGGCCCGTTTTGCGCCGAGGCCGTAATGCTGCCGGAACAGTCGCTGATTGAGAGTGGTCCGTTCTGGGTGCTGGCGCGCACGTTGCCGCTCGCGAGCTTGATGGTGAGCGGGCCGTTGACGGTGTGGCCCTCAACGTCGCTGCCGGTGTCGCGAATGGACATGGGCCCGTTGTACGCTTCCAGCTTCATGGAAACGCTCTTTGGCGCCTGTACCAGGATGTGAACTGTCCAGTGCTGGCGGCCTTCGTTATCCGGGCCGTAGGCCGAAATATCGCCGCCGCTGATCTGCAGGTGAATTTGCGCCAGCCGCGCCTGACCTTCGTTGCTGTTCTCGCCGCCCGCGTACTTGCACGCCGTAACCTGAATTTCGTTGCGGTCCCATCCGCGCACGCTCACGCCCCCGTTGTGCGCGCCATGCACAAAAATTGACCCCACCGTGATCGGCAACGTGTGTTGCTCAACCGCGGAGTAGGTCTCCAGGTCGTCGCCAAACTGCGCGTTCGAACCGTCGGGGCATTGCTCTGCGCCGGTTGCATTTGCCTGGGCCGAGGCGGAAAGGGCCAGCGCGAAGATCATTGCTGCCAGCAGGAAAAGGCGGGCGGAAATTCGGTTCATGGGCTTTACCTCACCTTTCCTGAGACGGCTGGCGGGGTTATTGGTTAGCAAAACGCGATGCGCTATGCTGAGGTGAGTTCCAGGAGAATCCAAATGGCAACAACTGCAGGCCGCGGGCTCCCGATGGTCCCGCATGACATGGTTACGACCAACCTGCAACTTGATGGCTACCGCGTCACCCGCAATCTTGGCGTCGTGCGCGGCATCACGGTGCGCTCGCGTTCGGTGTTCGGAACCCTGGGCGCCAGCCTGCAAACCCTGGTCGGCGGCAATATCACGCTGTTCTCGCAGCTATGCGAAAAATCACGCGAAGAGGCGTTCGACCTCATGCTCCTGCACGCGGCGCAGCTCGGCGCCAACGCCGTGATCGCCATGCGATACGACGCCACAGAGATTATGCAGGGCGTGACGGAAGTGCTCGCCTACGGGACGGCAGTAGTCGTAGAGCGCGCTTAAATTCTGGAAGCGGCGGGGCATGCTTACCGGGCGGCATCAATCCGAATTCGCCTGCGGAGCTGCGCCCTGCCCGCGTCCCTCCAGCAGTTTCCTCGTGACCTTGTGCCGGTAGTGGAACATCCTCCAAAGCATCGGCCGGGCAGCCGCTGAACCCAGCAGCCCGAAAAGGCCCAGCTCGTAATTCACCTCATCGCGAATCACCGTGCCGCTGCTACCGCGCCGATCTTCAGCCCTGAAGCTGTGCGTGTGCTCAAAACGGCGGAATGGGCCGGCAGTCTGGACGTCGCGAAAAAACCGCAGCCACTCCAGCTCCACAATGCGCGCCGTCCAGCCCAACCGCTGATTGAGAAACGGCGCCGCACGAAAGTCGATTCGGATTGTCGATCCGACCCCGGCCAATTCAGGCGCGTGGCCGGGGATGGGCACCAGGTCGAGAGAGACGATCCTGGCGTGAGCCTCGGGCGGAGTAATGTTCAGCAGGTTACCGGGCGCGCAAAAAAACTCGAACACATCGGAAAGCGGCGCCCTGACCCATTGTTCGGTCGTGAAACGCACGGTGCTGGCTTAGATTCCGAATTCCGCCCGTTGGAACCACCTGAGTAAACCGCAACCCCTTGTAGTAGCCCAATTCCTAAACACAAGCTGCTCGATTTTTATTGCACTGGCAACTGGGCGGCGCTCTACCTGCAAAAAATTTGTTGACAGCACAAGCCTTAGGCGTAAGATGTGGAAAGAAGTGGTCTGAAGTGGAGCAAATCTGTATCGCAGTGGTCGGTTAGTGGAAGAAGTTGGAATACGCCGAATGAGACCAGTCTTCCTCGCCGAATTCGACGCCAATACCACCCAAAACAGACGCTGCTGCCGCTTTGACCTCCTGAAATTGCAATGTTCCGTGGCAATCACCCAACCCGCGTTGATGAAAAAGGCCGGCTCAAGGTCCCGGCGGAATTCAAGCGCGTGGTTGATGAGAAGTACGGACAACAGTTTTACATCACCAGCCTCGATGGGAAGAGTGCCCAGATTTATCCCTTCGAGGAGTGGCAACGGATTGAAGAGAAGCTGTCCCGGCTTTCGACCTTCAACCCCACGAAGAAGAAGTTCCTGGACCGCACGAACTATTACGGCCAGCAGGTGGAGATGGATGGGCAGGGGCGGCTGCTGATACCGCAGTTGCTGCGCGACGCGGCCGAGGTGAAAGGCGAAGTCGCGGTAATCGGGAACCTGACGTACCTGGAAGTGAGGAACCTCGAAGCGTACAGGAAGCAGATCGAGGAGCCGTTCACGGAAGAGGACCTCAGCACCCTTGACGAGTTGGGCATCTAGGCCGAACCCGAAGGCATGGAAGCCGGCCCGCGGAGAGCGGGCATGAATGGTCGAGCAGGAGCAAAGCCCCGAGGGGCGGCATGGCGGCAGGCAGTTTGGCCATGTTTCAGTTCTTTTAAAGGAAGCGATCGATTTTTTAGCCGTACGGCGCGGCGGGACTTACGTGGACGCGACCGTGGGCGCTGGCGGGCACAGTTTCGAAATTGCAAGACGCCTCGGCGCACCGGGTCGTTTGATTGGCTTCGATAAAGATCCCGCGGCGCTGGAGATTGCGCGCGCAAGGCTCGCCGGTGTGCCGAGCGACGTGCCGGCGGAGCTGAAGCAGGATTGGCCGGCGGTCGAGTTGAGGCAAGCGTCGTTTTCAGGAATCGCGGCTTTGCCCGATGCCAGTTGCGACGGAGTGCTGGCCGACCTGGGCTTAAGCAGCCTGCAGCTCACAGATGCAGCGCGGGGATTCAGTTTTCAGGCGGAAGGGCCGCTCGATATGCGGATGGACCCGACGAGCGAGCGCACCGCCGATCAAGTGGTAAACCGCATGCGCGAAGAAGATCTCGCGGATGCGATTTACAAATTCGGTGAGGAAAGGAGGTCGCGGAGAATCGCCAGAGCCATTGTTCGGGCGCGGCCGATACGGAATACGGCGCATTTAGCGCAGGTAGTTTCGGCCGCGGCCCGGCCAATGAAATCGCCTGGCAAGACGATTCATCCCGCGACGCTGACCTTTCAGGGAATCCGAATTTGGGTGAACCGGGAGCTTGAAGATTTAGGAGCGCTGCTTGAAGCCGCGCCGCGAGTGCTTCGGCCGGGGGGACGGCTGGTGGTCATCAGCTTCCACTCGCTCGAAGATCGCATGGTGAAAGACGCAATGCGCAACGGCGCGCACAGCGGCATATATCGGCTGCTGACGAAGAAGCCGCTTGAGGCGGGCGAAGCCGAGCGCAGCCAGAATCCGCGGGCGCGCAGTGCGAAGCTGAGAGCAGCGGAAAGAATTTAGGTCGGCTTGCAGAGCGGCCGGCAAGGCCAGACAAAGAATTTCGGGACGGCATCGCCTCTCTTTCATGGGCGAAAACCAAAAGGCCCCTCAGGCCTGGTCCCGCAAGGTGGGACGAAACAAAATCCTCAGTCCGGTGCCGTCCCGGAAGGATTTTGAAAACGAGCAGCAACTCAAGGCCGGGTTGCTGTTCGGAAGTGAAGAAGCACAGCGCGGGCTGTGCCGGAACAACGCGGTCCCGGGTGGGTGGTGGGTAGGAGAAGCGCAATGGTTTACACCGGAACCATGATTGAGGAATTGATTGCGACTGTGGAGCGCGAAGAGCGCCGCATTGCTGTGCTCGACGTGGAATGCGACGAACTGGCAGCTTCCTCAAACGCCGTAGCCCACATCACCGAGCCGGAAGTGTGGCACGGCGCAGCCTGAGCCCGGCGCGAAGGTAAGTTGGAACGGAGCAACGATGGCAAGCATCACGATACCGGCGGGAGCAGCGGCCCTGCTTGATCCGCTAAGCCGGAAGATCAACAGCTACTGCCGCCCCCGGCTGGAGCCGGTGGCGCGCAAAATCGGCGAGCGCCTGGCGCCGCGTGCGGTCGAAGAACGCGGCGAAGACGTGCCCACCGCGATGCGGGGGACGCCGGAGATCTTCTTTCACAAGCACATCGATAATTCGCGCCTGGTGCGCGTCGTGGACCCGCGGCGCGCCCGCGAGATGATGCAGTTTGCCGCGGCCTGCGCGCTGCTGTTTGTGTTCGCCATGGTTTACGCCTGGCAGCACTTCAGCGCCATTGAGTACGGATACAAGATTGAAACGGCGCGATCGCAGGTTGAGACCTTGAGCGAACAAAACAACCAGTTGCGCCTTGAGCAGGCGGCGCTGCGCGATCCGCAGCGCATTGACCAGATGGCGCGCAACCTGGGCATGATTGCGCCGCAGGTAGGCCAGGTGGTGGGCCTTGAGCCGGCGGTCGATGGACCGGCGGCGCAGATGGCGCGTGCCGGCTCGCCGAGCGCAGCGGTAGCGCCGTAAGGGCTGCATGGAGAATTCTGGTGGCGTCCTCCGCCGGGGGACGCCATTCGTTTCAGTAGAGCTTTAGGGGTCAACGCGTGGCGGCCAAATCGCCGGAACACAACTCGCAGAGGCGCGTGTACTGGCTGGGCGGCCTGCTGCTCGCCTGGGCGGCGCTGATTGCGCTGCGCCTGGTGCAGTTGCAGGTTGTGCGGTATGGCGAGTTTCACGAACGCGCCCAGAAGCAGCAACAGCGGACGTTTGAGGTTTCGCCGCGGCGCGGAAACATTTATGACCGCAACGGGCACGAACTGGCGATGTCGGTCAACGTGGATTCGGTGTTTGCCGTGCCCAGCGAAGTGCGCGACCAGGAAGTTGCCGCCACGCTTCTCGGCAAAATCTTAAAGACCGACTCTCGCGAAATCCTGGCGCGCATGAAGGCCTCGCACGCGTTCTGCTGGGTGGCGCGAAAACTTGACGCACAAACTGCCGAGCGCATCCGCGCGCTGAACCTGCAGGGCATTTACTTCCAGAAGGAGCCGCGCCGCTTCTATCCCAACCGCGACCTGGCCGCGCAGGTGCTCGGTTATGTCGGCATGGATGATGACGGATTGAGCGGAGTTGAACTCGCCTTCGATAACGAGCTGCATGGCATTCCCGGCAAGATGGCCATCCAGCGCGACGCGCGGGGGCGATATTTTTCAAGCGTGGAGCACCAGCCTGAGCCGGGGCAAAACCTGGTGCTGACCATCGATGAAAACATCCAGGCTATTGCCGAGCGCGAGCTCGAACGCGGCATGCAGGAGACGCACGCGATTGGCGGAACTGCAATTGTGGAAAATCCGGCCACCGGTGAAATCCTGGCGCTGGCGAACCGACCGAACTTCAATCCCAACGACACCCGCCACATCACCCCGGCGCAGCTCAAAAACCGCGCCGTGACGGACATTTATGAGCCGGGCTCGACGTTCAAGATCGTCACCATTGCGGCGGCGCTGGAAGAGCACCTGACGCGGCCGGAAGAGCCGATCGACTGCCAGATGGGGTCCATCGTGGTCGCCGGGCAGCGCATTCATGACTCGCGTCCGCATGGCGTGCTGGATGTGACCCACGTGATTGCTGAATCGAGCGACGTGGGGTCGATCAAGATCGGCATGCGACTGGGCGAGCAGAAGTTCGATCGCTACGTCCGCGCTTTCGGATTCGGCTCGCAAAGCGGAATCGAGCTGCCGGCGGAGACACGCGGCTTGTATAAGCCCATTAGCCGCTGGTCAAAGGTGTCGATGGCTGCGATGTCAATGGGGCAGGAGATTGGAATTTCAGCCGTGCAACTGGCAGGGCTGATTTCAACGATTGCGAACGGCGGAATCTATACGTCGCCGCGCATCGTGGCTGCCGACGTGCCCAATGGGCGCTTCGAAGTGAATCCGGCGTTTCAATCGACCTCGCTTTCGCCTGTGACACAGCACCGAGTAATCTCGGATGACACTGCGCAGGAGATGAAGCAGATGCTGAGGGCAGTAGTGCTCGACGGCACCGCGCGCGGCCACATCGATTTGCCTGGATACAGCGCCGCGGGCAAGACCGGCACAGCACAAAAAGTGGATCCCGCGACGCACGCCTACTCTAAGACTAAATACGTGGGATCGTTCGCCGGCTTCGCTCCCGTCGACCATCCGGCGGTTGTGATCGCCGTGATTTTTGACTCTGCTGTGGGGCTGCACCAGGGCGGGCAGGTTGCGGCGCCGGTTTTCGGACGGATTGCGAAACAAGTTTTGGCGTACTGGAATGTGCCGCACGATCTCGATCTCAACCAGGACCAGCGCAAGCGGGTGCTGCGTGCCGGCATTGCCGACGAGGGCGACGAAACCTCGCCCGATCACATTGGCGGCGTGGTGGACGAAGGCACGAACTCAGGAATGGCGAATGTTGAGGCGCAACTGACCGCGCCGGCGGCTTCATCCCAGGTCGCGGCAACACCGCAGGTGCAGCCGGCGAAGTTAGCAGCGAAAGAGCATCCGAAATCGGTTGTGGCGGCGGAAAGCCAGCCCGGCGTTTCATTGGCTGATCATGCGGTCGAAGCCGACGGGAGCGTTGTGGTCGATGTGGATGGGACCCAGGTGGTGCCGGCGTTCGTAGGCAAGTCAATGCGGGCGGTAGTCGAAATGGCCGAGCGGGCCAGCATTGAAATTGAGCCGAGCGGCAGCGGAGTGGCGCGCGAGCAATCGCCTCCCCCGGGAACGCACATTGTGCCGGGCCAAAAGGTCACGGTGCGCTTCAGCCGCTGACTGTCCTTTCGATAGCTGCGCGAGCTTTTTGTGAACGCCGGCAAAGCCTCGCCAAACTACAATCAGCCTGAATGCGTTTCCTGGAGCTCATTGCGGCGCTGCAACAAGAAGATGGCAAGCTGCAGCTCGCCAACGCCTTCGAGCCGCAGGCAAACCCCGAAATCTATGGCGTTGAATATGACTCCCGGCGGGTTCGGCCCGGCTGCCTCTTCGTTGCCATGCGTGGGGAAGGCACCGACGGCAGCCGCTACATTGCCGCCGCAGTGGAGAATGGCGCAGTCGCCGTGGTCACCGACTCTGATGTGGCGCCGCGCGAGGGCATTCCCTGGGCGCGGATTGCGCCCGGCAGCGGGCGGCGCAGCCTGGCGACGCTGGCCGCGAGCTTCTTCGATCATGCTGCGCAAAGGCTGCATCTCAGCGGCATCACCGGAACGAACGGCAAGACGACGACCGCATTCCTGCTGGAAGCGATTGTGAATGCCGCCGGGCGCAAGTCGGTGCTGGTCGGCACCATCGAATACCACGTTGCCGGCGAAGTTTACGATTCGCCGCACACCACGCCGGAATCGCTCGACCTGCAGCGGCTGTTTGCCGGCGGGCTGCATCGCGGCGCCAGCGAAGCGGTCATGGAAGTTTCGTCGCACGCCCTGGCGCAGGAACGCACCTACGGGCTGCCGTTTGACGTAGCAGTGTTCACCAACCTGACGCAGGATCATCTCGATTATCATCGCGATTTCGAGCAGTACTTTGCGGCCAAACGCAAATTGTTCGAAGGCGTGGGCGCACCGCCGCCACGGATGGCCATCGTGAACTCAGAAGATGAGTATGGGCGTCGGCTGGCGGAGTTCGCGCGCTCCAGGTCACAAGTCATTCCGTACGGCATTGGCGCCGGCGAGGTGCGAGCCGAAAACCTGGAGCTCGGCCGAAGCGGCACGCGATTTCAACTGCATGCGCCGCAGGGCGCGATTGAAGTTCACTCACCATTGCTCGGCCGGGTGAATGTCCAGAACATCCTGGCAGCGGCGGCGGCCGGCCTGGGGCGCGGCTGCACGCTCGAGGAGATCGCAGAAGGCGTGGCGCGCCTGAAGCGCGTCCCCGGCAGGTTTGAGCGCGTGGATCTCGGCCAGCCATTCACCGTGGTGGTTGACTATGCCCACACTGACGACGCGTTGCGCAACCTGCTGCGCCTGGCTCGTGAGTTCGTAGGAAGCAAAGGGCGCGTGATCACGCTGTTTGGTTGCGGAGGCGATCGTGATCGCTCAAAACGGCCTCGCATGGGCCGCGCTGCCGGTGAAGCCAGCGATTTCGTCGTCCTCACTTCAGATAATCCGCGCAGCGAAGACCCCATGGCAATCATCGACCAAGCGCGCGCGGGGCTTGAAGCCACGAAGGCGAACTTCACGGTCGAGCCCGACCGGCGAAAAGCCATCGGCATGGCGATCAGCCACGCCCTTGCGGGTGACGTGGTGCGGCGTGCCGGCGAAGGCTATGAGAAGGTTCAGGTGCTTGCAGCCGGCGCCGTGCCGTTCGGTGACGTGGCGGTTGCCTCCGAGACGCTGCAGGCCGCCGGTTTTGCCACGCCGGCGC